>JAYUJV010000469.1:0-5871 GCA_043764975.1 Saprospirales bacterium | reverse complement strand
TTGGAAGACATAGATTTGGTCATCGAAAAATTGGAAGACATCATAGCCCTTACCGAAACACCGAGCAGCGATACTTGTGTGTTGCGAATGTCTTTTGGTTCAGGTTTTCACGGCATCACAGGCGATTGGCGTTCTTCGAACCACTCCGATACGGTCTATAATCCCGATAAAATGAACATGATATACAGCCACAAAACCAAGCAAAAAGAAGCGTCACGCTATAAAACACGCCGTTTGGCTTTTCCGTTTGCAGGTAATATGGGTTTTGTGAAAATAAAAGTATGAAGTTCGCATTTGTTTTGTATCTTTGTTTTTGTTCTTTGACTTTGCTGATTTTCCATTAGAATAAGGATTGCGACGTCATAAAAACTGTAAAACTTTTACAGTCTGTACCAAAGTCATTTTCCACTATAACAAGGATTTCGACAAATCTGTGTTTTTGGCAAAAGTTTGTTCGTTCTTTAAGTCATTTTCCATTATAACAAGGATTGCGACTTGGTCACATCCAATGCTAACTTACAGCCTTGTTTCTTTAAGCCATATTCCACTAAAACAAGGATTGCGACTTTTTGAACATAGTATTGTATCGGCGGTTGTTTTTGACTTTAAGTCATTTTCCACTATAACAAGGATTGCGACGTTATTACTCTCGAGCCAAATGCTGCGAGAATCATCTTTAAGTCATTTTCCATTATAACAAGGATTGCGACCAAGCGTTTGCCGCTTCAATAATTTTATTGGTCCCCTTTAAGTCATATTCCACTATAACAAGGATTGCGACCTATTTTTAGTTGATCCAATATCTTCCCACTCTAATCTTTAAGTCATTTTCCACTAAAACAAGGATTGCGACTTTTAATCTTTCTTTGTCCAGTGCGTAGTAAATACTTTAAGTCATTTTCCACTATAACAAGGATTGCGACTCTATATTGGTACTTAATAATTCGTCTTTTATGTCTTTAAGTCATTTTCCACTATAACAAGGATAACAAACCACGAGTAGGGACAGGTCGCGACCTGTCCCTACAAATCGTGCACAGAAATTTTATTGATGACAATTATTTGAAATGTATTGAAATAAGTGTAACTTTGTTTTTAAATAAACATAGATGGCAAAAGACAAATACCATGAGCAAGTAAAAGAGGCGCTCGTAAACGAAGGTTGGACGATTACGCATGATCCGTATAAGATATAAGTTGGAGAGCGTACCGCTTTCATTGATTTAGGTGCAGAGCGCAATGATGTCATAGCGGCAGAAAAAGGAATTGAAAAAATAGCCGTTGAAATCAAAAGTTTTCTTGGACATTCCGATTTGAGTGAATTTGAAGATGCCCTTGGTCAGTTTTTAATCTATTATGTGGCATTGGAAGAACACGAACCTGATAGGATTTTGTATTTGGGTGTGCCTTTTACTTATTATCTTCGTTTTTTTAAAGATTCATTTTTCATAAAACTTGCAGCACGATTTGATGTTCGCTTTGTCGTTTATGATGAAATTAACGCAACTATTGTAGAATGGAAAAAATAAAAAAATATCAATCAATTGTCTTGAATATCCTTGACGAGCTTTTTCCTCTTTTTCAGACAAAAGACGGAACAGAAGCACAATTGATAATAGATGAAAAAAGAGGTCATTATTTGGTCTATGAAGTTGGTTGGATTGGTAGCGATTGGATTTACAACAGTTATATCCACATTGACATTAAACCAGATGGCAAAGTTTGGCTTCAACACGATGGCACAGATTTACGCATCGGGCAAGAACTCATAGATAATGGTATTCCGAAAAGCGATATTGTGATCGGTTTTCAATCGCCATTCGCCAGAGCGAGAATGGACGGTTTTGCAGTGGCGTAGGTAGGTTTTTATTTCCATTAGAATAAGGATTACGACCCAGTTATAAATTCGTCAGTCATAACTTTTTGCTTTAAGTCATTTTCCATTATAACAAGGATTGCGACATACCGCAACCACATTGTGCTATTATCGATTCTCCTTTAAGTCATATTCCACTATAACAAGGATTGCGACTTGCTTATAAAAAAAGTGCTTATTAGGCGGTGTGTCCTGATAAGCACTTTTTTTGCGAAAAAGAAATATAAAACGTAACTTTGTAAGAAATTTTTCAAATGACGATACAAGAAATAAAATTAAATTTTCCTGATGAATGGATTTTATTAGGAAATCCACAATTTTCGGATAGTACGGTAATTGGTGGCGAGGTCGTATGTCATGGCACCAACAAAACCGAGTTGGCAGAGAAAGGAAAAGTCTTGAAAAATCAGTATCAAATGCTAAAATTTATCTACACAGGTACTTTTAAACCTACGAGAAGAATTGGTATTTTGAAAAGAATATGAAAAAAAGGAATTATGCTCTTGAACGCTCTTTTGCAGATGAAGGTGTTATACTTTTTGACGCGCTACTTGATGACGCTATCAACTCACGGTTGGTCTTTGATACAGGCGCTTCACATACCACAATAGATAGCAATGCCTTGATTATAGCGGGTTACGACCTGTCAGATAATCAAGAAAGTGTTGAAGTAGAAACTTCTAATGGTGTAATTGTTGTAACAATCGTACTATTACGAAAAATAGAAGCGTTCGGAATTGCTCGCAACGATTTCTCCGTTCAAGTATATGATTTTTTTGCTCACGGCATTGTTTCAGAATATGAAGGCGTACTTGGTTTAGATTTTTTGGATAAAGAACACTTTTGTTTAGATTTGAATAAAAATCAGATTACCATTTTTGAATAGTAGTATTGAAGAAAAAAGAAAAACCAGAAAGTGAATTTCTGGCAACTTACCCATCAAATTTCACTATAACAAGGATAATAAACCAAGAGTAGGTACAGGTCGCGACCTATCCCTACTCAGTTTTGCGCCACGTATTTTTCAAAATCCAAAATCACAAATCCGAACTCTAAACGCAAATGCAAAATGCTCATTTTACTCAATTTTCTCAAAATGTAGCTATTGCTGAGTTGCCAAAGAAATTTACGCTAATACGGCATGATACAGCTCATTATTTATGTGTTTTAGCTGCAAATGAGTTAAAAAAACATCTTTCAGAGCAACAAGATTGGCAACATAATTTTGGTTTATTGGAATCCTCGATGCCAGTTATTGGCAAAATGTTTGGCGTTTTGGTTGTTCAAACCAAAGAAAACGAAATTGGTTATTTGTCCGCATTTTCAGGGAAATTGGCAGGTGGAAATCATCACGCTAAATTTGTACCGCCTGTATTTGATATGCTTACCGACGGTAGTTTTTTGAATGAAGGCATGAAAGTGCTTACCCTTAAAAACCAAGAAATAAAAAAAATACAAGCTGAAAAACCAACCGATACGGCACTTTTAGACTTTTTGATGGAAAAAAGAAAAAACCATTCGTTTGCTTTGCAACAAAAATTATTTGAAAGTTACGCTTTTTTAAATCAAGAAGGTGTTTATAAAAATCTGTTTGCTATTTTTCAAGATGCGAATCGTAAAACGCCACCAAGTGGAACGGGTGAATGTGCTACACCCAAACTTTTGCAATATGCTTTTTTACATCAAATGAAACCACTTGCCATAGCCGAATTTTGGTGGGGTCAATCGCCCAAAGGAAATAAACGACAACATGGTCATTTTTATCCTTGTTGCGAAGAAAAATGTGAACCTATTTTAGGCTATATGCTCAAAAATATCGAAAAGGAATATTTGTAAGGAATTAAAAAACGCACAACCGTATCAACAGTTGTGCGTTTTTTATGTAAAATATTAAAAAACCCAATATTAGCAATCAAGAGTTTGCCACAAATCTCCTCTCCTTTGGAGAGGTCGGGAGAGGTCTTTTCCCCTACCTCGTCGCCGTCACAATATACTGAAAATCCAAGGACGTATCGTCTGTCACAACGGATTTAAAACCTGCATCGAGGAGGTCTTTTTCGACCTCATCCATACCAAGGCGTTCTTCGCTTGGTGGGCCGATAGTCGTTTCTTTTTTCTTAAAATCAATGATGACGAGCTTTGAATCAGGCTTTAAACCTTTCATCAAAGTTTTGAGATAGGCCACTCGATTTTTGATATAACAATATGTATTCACGATAATAGCACCATCGCACTCCATGGTATTTAGGTGCGGATCGGTTTCGGTGGCCAAACGGCTCTCGAAATGACTTTCCAGATTGGCTGGTAATTGCGTACTGATGCTATCCATGAATTGTATGAATCGTTTATCAATATCCACAGCAACTACTTTATTGGCTTTACCCAAGAGTCGGAACGAAAAATAACCCGAACCTGCACCAATATCTGCAATGGTTTTGCCTGTCAAATCACCCAATTTTTGTAGTACAAGTTCTGGTTTTTGCCAAATCACACGATCTACACTCTCAAGTTCGTTCACGAGGTCATCGAATGGCACTTTGTTCATTTCGGTTTCGACAGTAGTTGGTTCTGCTGGCGTTGGCGCGTTTGTGTTTTGTTTGCAAGCTACTAAACTCAACAAAATAAACGCAAAGTATATATTTATTTTTCCCATATTAAAATAAGTTATCGGTTTTGTGTTGTTATTTCGCAATTTACGTATTATTTTTTATTTTATATCAATTAAGCATTGCAAATTTGAAATAAATGTTTTAAATTGTGGTCAAATGTAATAAAAATAATCAAATGCCAAAAATATTTTCACAAACTCCTTCAAAAGAGAGGACAAAAAGAGCTGACATCGTGACCGAAACCATCTCTGCTACGCATAGAGGTATATTAAGCGGCATCGATGAATACAAAGGTGCTTGGGGCAAAAAACAAGCTACGCATTTATTGCGCCGTACCATGTTTGGCGCAACCAAAACCGACATTAATATTATGGCTGCAAAGACCATGAGTCAAGCGGTCGATTTTTTGTTTTTACCACAAGCCAAACCAGCCCAACCCATCAATGATTATAACAATATCGGCGACGACAAAAAACTGGTCGATAAAATCGTGCCTGCTGGTCAGCCTTACGCGGATTTGCCGAATCGCGATATCGACACCGAGTTCTGGAAAAACGTATCGCTCAAGTGTTGGTGGTTCAATAATATCATTGAGCAAAAAATAAGTATTCATGAAAAAATGATGTTTTTCTGGAGCAATCACGTGCCAGTTCAGATTTTTGAGGTATATGAAGCGCGTTTTGGGTATCGCTATTTAGAGGTGTTGCGTCGAAATTCGACTGGCAATTTCAAAACCCTCATGCGCGAAATCACGACTGATCCAGCCATGCTTCGTTTTTTGAATGGAGATAAAAACAGCAAATTTGCGCCCGACGAAAACTATGGTCGCGAACTACAAGAGTTGTTTTGTATCGGTAAAGGACCAAATTCAAAATATACAGAAGACGATGTCAAAACCGCTGCGCGCGTTTTGACTGGTTGGAAAGTAGATTGGACAAAATCCGTTTCAACCTTTAATGCAAACGATCACGATAGTGGCGACAAAACCTTTTCTTCTTTTTATAATAACAAAGTAATCAAAGGTCAGACAGGCGCAAACGGCGCAAAAGAAGTTGATGACTTATTGGATATGATTTTTGGCAATGCCGAATGTGCTTTGCATTTGGTGCGTAAGCTGTACCGTTTTTTTGTGTATCATAGCATAGATGCAGCAACCGAAACAAACGTCATTGCGCCATTGGCGCAATTGTTACGCACGTCTAATTTTGACATAAAACCAGTTTTGTTAAAATTATTGAAAAGCGAGCATTTTTATGATGTACTCAATCTAGGCGTGATACTCAAAACGCCTTTGGATTTTGCCATCGGTTTGCTCCGCGAGTTCAATATCCCAAATCCGCCGAAAAACAATCCTCGCGAAGTGCTTTGGGTGCGCATGGGTATGTA
>JAYUJV010000468.1:0-5909 GCA_043764975.1 Saprospirales bacterium | reverse complement strand
GGATTAAAGTTTTGAATATAAAATATGATGGCAATCCACTTTCGGTTGGTTATTTCGATAATTCAAAACCACAAATCGGCATCAATAGAGGCATTGTGTTGTCAACTGGCTTGGTAAAAGATAATGGTGCAATTCTAAAAGGCATAAATAACAAAGGATCTGATTTTTCATCAACAGATAATGGGAGTAAGTTCAAAGACCCAGATTTGGAGCAAATTGCACCAAATAAAACGAATAATACAACTACTTATACTATAACTTTCATTCCGACAAGCGATACTTTACGATTTAAATATGTTTTTGCATCTGAAGAATATCCTGAATTTGCTTGTGACCAATTCAATGATGTGTTTGGTTTTTTTATTAGCGGCCCAGGTATTAGTGGTGGATTTACAAATAATGGTAAAAACATTGCCTTAGTTCCAGGTACAAATCTACCAGTTTCTATCAATAATATTCACCCAGCCAATGCTTCAATTCCTGGTTGTTCGCCTTTTAATAATCAATATTATATTGATAACAATGGGAAATCCACTACGCCAGTTTATGATGGTTTATTAAAAGTTTTGACTGCCGAGGCTGTCGTCATTCCTTGCCAAACCTATACCATAAAAATTTCAATTGCCGATGTCGGCGATGCCGCTTACGATTCGGCAGTTTTTCTAGAAGCAAAAAGTTTTGGAACTGGCGAATTGGTCGGTCAAATTGCCACTTTGAGCCTTGATGGAGCTATCGTAGAAGGTTGTTCTGATGGTGCAGTGACGTTTAAATTACCTCGAAAAGCAGAAAATGACTTTCCAGTTGATGTCAATTTAATCGGTACAGCTAAAAATATCATTGATTTTAATAAAATAACGTTTCCAATTATTATCCCGAAAGGCGATAGCAGCGTCACAATTCCGATTATCGGCATCGAAGATAATATAGTGGAAGGCACAGAAAGTATTGGTTTTGACATCAGAACCGATCCTTGTACACGCGATACGGTTTGGCTTTATATCAATGACAATAAAATTATAAAACCAAATTTAGGCGCAGATTTGAAAATTTGTAAAGGCGATTCAGTTACGTTGAAAGGCGAATTGCCAATTACTTTGCCGCCAAATCCTAGTTTTCAAAATAAAAATAAATATAATATTAATGAAATTACGCCTTTTGCGCCCAATACACCTGCGACCATTTCGCCAATCAATGTATTTGGTGTGCAGCCGCTCGAGTTGCAAACTGGTGTCATAAAATCTGTTTGTTTCAACATGAAGCACCCTTGGATTGACGATATTGACGCTTATTTATTAGCACCAAACGGTCAATTCATAGAACTCAGTACCGATAATGGTGGCGATGGCGGCAATGATTCGGACGATGATTTTTATTTAAATACTTGTTTTACGCCAACGGCTACCAAACGAATTGCACCAATCGGTGGATATTCGCCACCAACTGATGTGCCTTTTACAGGTAATTTTCAGCCCGAAGGTATTTGGTCAGATTTGTGGGGCGGAGCAAAAAATCCAACAAATGGCGTTTGGAAATTAGCAGTTGTAGATGATCAAACTGGCTTTAAAGGTCAATTATTAGATTGGACAATTACGTTTAATGCGATTTATAAATTAAAATATAAATGGACACCAGCTACTGGTTTGAGTTGTACAGATTGTCCAAATCCAGTCGCAAAACCTTCTGTATCAACAACTTATATTTTAGAAGTTTCTGATACTTATGGTTGTCCCGTAAAAGACACTATTAATATTACAATTATTGATTCGCTCGATGCGCCGATTGTGAATTGCAAAAATGTATCAACTAACTCGATTACATTTGGTTGGTCAAATGTGGCGAATAACATTGGCTACGAAGTTAGCATAAATGGCGGACCTTGGAAATTGGCAAATGGTACTCAACAACATAGCGAAACTGGTTTGGCCATTAATTCTACATTAAAGATTGAAGTTCGTGCCATAAGTACATGCGCGACTGGTAAAATTGGAACTACTTCTTGCACAACTTTGGATTGTACGCAACCGAAAATTTCGATTACCAAAACTCAAGACATTACTTGTAATAATGGAAATGACGGAAAAATAGAAGTCAATGCGACTTTAGGGCAACTTCCTTACACGTTCAAAATTGGAAATATTAGCAATTCAAATGGTGTTTTCAATAATTTGAAAGCAGGTAATTATGTCGTCTATTGTTTTGAAAAAATAGGTTGTTCCGATTCGATATTAGTAAACTTAAACGAACCTACTGCGCTGATTGTCAAGCCTTTCGGAGATAGTACAGCTTGTAAAAACGCTACAAATGGCAAAGTATGGACGACTGTAAATGGTGGCATAAAACCATATAAATTTAGTTGGAACAACGCTAAAACAGACTCACTTTTGACAGGCATCGGTAAAGGACTTTATACAGTTACGATTACGGATAAAAACGGTTGTACTATAAATAGTAGCATCACGATTTATGACCGAGATAAAAATGTGTTGAGCACAACAATGACGATTGATACGGTTTGTAGTTTAGCCACAAACGGAAAACTATCTATAAAAGTAACTGGTGGAACGCTACCTTACAAATATTTATGGTCAAATAATAGTACAATTACGATTGCAAATAATCTGAAAGCTGGCGTATATTCAGTAACTGCAACTGACCAAAACGGTTGTGCAGCCATAGATAGTAGCCGCGTTTTCAATTATCAAAATTTTAATGTTAATATATTGCAAACGGCTTCAAAATGTAGGAATGGCAACGACGGAACAGCAATTATTGAAAATATAGCTATCAATGGTAACATTTCAAATATCAGTAATTATGTTTTCAAATGGAGTAATAATGCTTCAACAATTGGTATTAATGGATTGAAAGCAGACGCTAATTATACTGTAACCGTTACAGATAAAAAAGGTTGTACAGCTGAAAATAGTATCAAAATTGGCAATCCAACAGGAATAAATGCTACGATTTCGAGCCAAACCGATACAAAATGTGAAACCACAACCGATGGTACAATGACCGTTTCTGCTTTGGGCGGAACAAACGTTTTTACGTATTTGTGGGACAACAATGCACAAAACCAAACGACTAAAACGGCCACAAATCTCAAAAACGGAACTTATTTTGTAACTGTTACTGACGAAAATGGTTGTACTGCAACAACTTCGGGTGTCGTAAAATCGCCAAATCCGATAGTTGCAAATTTGGTCGTAACAGATGTCGGTTGCCCTGGCGAAGCAACTGGTTCTGTGAAAAGTACGGTAACGGGTGGTACGCCAGCTTATATTTTCAAATGGTCGAATGGTGGTTTTAATACAAGTATTGATAAAATAGAAGCAGGGAATTATGCGGTTACAATCAGTGATCAAAATGGATGTTCGGTTACTAAAAATGCGACAGTAAAAGAGCCAGGTCAAGCAATTGATGCAAAAGTTGCGACGTCGGATATATCTTGTTTTGGTTTAAAAGATGGTAGTTTGAGCATCGTTGCGCTTGGTGGCAATCCGCCATATCAGTATAGTTTGAATGGTACTCAATATTATGGTGCGTCCGAAATCCTTGGTTTGGGCGGCGGCACTTATGCCGTTTATATCAAAGACGCTCGTAATTGTATATTTATAAAACCTGATAATTTTGTAAACGAACCTGCAAAATTTGTGGTAGAACTCGGCAATGACGAAATCGTAAAATACGGAACGCCACTTACGCTGAATCCAAGTTTGAAAAACGGTAAATCGCCGTTCAATTTTGCTTGGGAAAAGAAAGATACTTCGTACATGAGTTGTACAAATTGTCAAAATCCGAAAGTAACGACACTCGTTTCATCTGATTATCAACTGACGGTAACTGACGCAAATGGCTGTAAATCAAGCGATAACAAAAAAGTAATCGTTCAATTCAAGAGCGACATTTGGGTAGCGACTGGCTTTTCACCAAATTCGGACAGCCACAATGATAGACTCATAATACAAGGCGAAGATGGCGGTAAAGTAGAGTTTTTTGCCTTGTATGACCGTTGGGGCGAGCAAATATATCGCGCCGAAAACTTCTTCGTCAATGACACCCAAACTGGTTGGGACGGCACTTTCCGAAACCTCGAAATGCCAGCTGGCGTCTATGTTTGGAGTATGCGCGTCACGCTCCGAAACGGCAAACCTGCAACTTTGAAAGGTCAAACGACTTTGATTCGGAATTGATAGAATTATTCGAAATTATCTATTAAAAATCGTAATTTTTTTGCTAAACATAATCAATAGAAAATAGAGCGAAATCTTAAAGCTAAGCTTTATCGGAAGAAGGAGCTTCCGAGTACAGTTTTTACGAAAAATCCATCTTTTTAGTTTTTTGCAAAATCAAAATTACTAAACATCTTTTTTGCTAGCGAAATTGTACCTTCCAAGCTCTTGCTTGGAAGGTATAATTAGAATTAGAATAAGTTTTAGCAGAGATTTAATCAAAATTAATTACGCAATTTCAAATTGATAATTTCGAAATTATTTAAAAATATATTTATTTATAATCAACTAATATTCAAGTATTTATAAATAAAAAAAGGTCAATATGTATTTATAAAAAATACATATTGACCTTTTTTTAGGAAAAAATCAGATTTACTCCCTATGCAAATACGTATAAATCGCTGGCACAATAAACAATGACAAAATCAATGAAAATAATATGCCGCCAACAATCACAACACCAAGCGAAATACGGCTCGTAGAACTCGCGCCATACGCTAAGGCAATTGGCAACGCACCGAGTGCGGTTGCGATAGACGTCATCAAAATTGGGCGCAAACGGTCGGCAGCGGCATCTATGACAGCTTCTTTTTTTGACAAGCCTTCTTCTATTTTTTTATTGGCAAATTCGACAATCAAAATACCATTTTTTGTGACCAAACCAATCAACATAATGATACCGATTTGGCTGAAAATATTGATGGTCAAATCCAAAAACCAAAGCGAAAAAAGCGCGCCAGCAATCGCCAACGGCACCGTGACCATAATGATAAACGGATCTATAAAACTTTCAAATTGAGCAGCTAACACCAAAAATATCAAAATCAACGCCAAACCTAAGGCAAAACTTGTGTTGCCACTACTCTCTTCAAAATCCCGACTTGCGCCACTCAATGACGTTCTGAAACTCTCGTCGAGCAACGTTTTTTCGATGCGTCGCATTTCAGCGATGCCTTCGCCAAGCGTTTTTCCTGGTGCCAAACCAGCCGAAATCGTTGCCGATTTGTAACGATTGTAATGATACAATTGCGGTGGATTGCTTTGCTCGCTCAATTGCACAATGTTATCTAAACTAACCAATTCGCCTTTTCCATTGCGCACCATCAACTTTTTCAAATCAGTGGGTTCATCCCGATTTTCACGATCTACTTCACCAATAATTTGATATTGTTTTCCACCTCGAATAAAATAGCCAAGTCTGCGACCACTCAACGCCAATTGCAAAGTTTGAGACACATCAGCCATCGAAACATTGAGCTCAGATGCTTTTGCTCGGTCAATATTGATGTTTAATTCGGGTTTATTAAATTTCAGATTGGCATCAAAACCTTGAAAACAAGGCGATTTTTGAACTTCTGATACAAATTTTGGCAATATTTCTTTTATTTTATTAAAATCATTGTTTTGCAACACAAACTGAACAGGCAATCCAAAACGAGCTGTACCACCAGTACTAATCGTCTGATTTTGAATGACCGTAGCGCGGGCTTCGGGAAATCTTTTTATGTTTTTAGTCACATAATTCACAATTTCTTGCTGCGATTGCTTTCGATTTTCTTTTTCTTCAAGAATTAGTCGCATGATACCAGTATTGACAGATGTACTCAAAAAACTCGGTGCAGTAAAACTAATCACGCCTTGTTTTCCTTTGACACTATCGACCACAAATTGAGT
>JAYUJV010000467.1:0-5910 GCA_043764975.1 Saprospirales bacterium | reverse complement strand
TTGATAATCAGCATTTTCTGTCAATGCTGCATCAGTGATTTCATAAATAAGGTTTGCCATTATTTAGTTCCTCCTATATTGAGTTTGCCGTTGTATTTTCCGCCTTCTTCTACGATAAGCGATTTGGCGTTCATGTCGCCAGTTACATCAGCTGTACTTTGGATATGTAGTGTTTCAGCGATGTCCAAATTGCCTTCCAATTTGCCATTCACGACCAAACTTGCCGCTTTTACATTTCCATTTATACGTGCTTTATCGCCCAATACGAGCTTGCGTTCTATATTGATATTGCCTTCAATTTCGCCATCGAGACGAACGTTTTCAGTACTCGTAAATGTACCTTTTATTACGGTACCTGAAGCGATTACGCAAGTCAGACCTCCATCTGGACTTGAGGTCGGAATAGAATTTGTAGGAGTTGTGTTTTTATTAGAACCAAAAACTGCCATAGTATGTTTTTTATTGATGTATAAAATAGTTTTTCAAATTAGTTTTCAAAAATAATGCTCAAAAATAGACATTTTTTAATAAAATGTTCACTTTTGCATTACGAAATGTAAAAATGCAACTTTTCTATGAAAACAGAAAATAAGTCGGTAATAATTTTAGCAATTGAAAGCTCTTGCGACGATACTTCGGCCGCCATCATCAAAGACGGCGTGGTGTTGAGCAACGTCACGGCCACACAAGATGCACATATATTATATGGTGGAGTAGTGCCAGAAGTGGCGTCGCGTGCGCATCAGCAAAATATCATTCCAGTGGTACATTCGGCCATCGAAAAAGCTGGCGTTTTGAAAAGTGATTTAGATGCGATTGCATTTACGCGCGGCCCAGGTTTATCTGGTTCGTTGATAGTCGGCGTGGCGTTTGCCAAGTCGTTTGCCTTGGCGCTCAATGTTCCTTTGATAGATGTGCATCACATGCAAGCGCACGTGTTGGCGCATTTTGCGGAAGATCCGAAGCCGAATTTCCCGTTTTTATGCCTTACGGTTTCGGGCGGACATACGCAAATCGTATTGGTGCGCGATTATCTTGACCAAGAAGTACTCGGCACGACCTTCGATGATGCAGCTGGCGAAGCCTTCGATAAAACTGGAAAAATACTAGGTTTGGATTATCCAGCTGGACCAATAATTGACAGATTGGCAAAACTCGGAAAGCCAATTTATACGTTTACTGAACCTCAAATTCCGAACTTAGATTTCAGTTTTAGTGGACTTAAAACCAATATTTTATACTTTTTGAAAAAAGAAATGGAGCAAAATCCTAATTTTATTAAGGAGAATATAAACGACATTTGCGCTTCGGTACAAGCGCGTATTATTTCTATTTTGTTAAAAAAATTGAAAAAAGCAGCACTCGAAACTGGCATCAAACAAATCGCCATTGCAGGCGGCGTTTCCGCCAATAGCGGTTTGAGAAATGAGTTGGAACTCTTAGGTAAAAAAATGGGTTGGACGACCTTCATTCCAGCTTTTCAATTTTGCACCGACAACGCTGGCATGATTGCCGTCGTGGCACATCAAAAATACCTACAAGGCCTATTTATCGGTCAAGACGCAGTTGCGTTTGCGCGGTAATTTTTTTGATTAGTCGGTTAGTCAAAAAAAATGTCGGTTAGTCTAAAAAAGTCAGTTAGTCGGTTAGTCTTTTTTAGTCAGTTAGTCAAAAAAAAGTTATTTAGTCATTGATTATCAATCTGTTACAAATCAACTTAGTCTATTTTTTTATTGAATAAAACAAAAAAAACGTCTTGAAACTCAAGACGTTTTTTTGTTTTTATATAGGCATCGTTTAGCCCAAGTCACCCTTTGGGTTGGGGCTAATTGTTTTACATATTTTGCATCGTTTAGTCCAAGTCACCCTTTGGGTTGGGGCTAATTGTTTTACATATTTTGCATCGTTTAGTCCAAGTCACCCTTTGGGTTGGGGCCAACTGCTTTTTCCTACCGCATCACCTGCACCCAACCAAAATACTTTTTACCATTTTTCAAGTCCACACAATACCAATAAGTACCATCTGGCACAGCAATATTGTTAAAAGTACCGTCCCAGCCATTTTCGTTTATATATCGTTTTTGGTCGTGTACCATATTTCCATAGCGGTTAAAAATAGTTACTTGATTGTCTTTAAATGCCTCGATGCCTTCTATTCTGAACCTCGAATTGATCCCATCGCCATTTGGCGAAAAGCCGTTGAAGATGTGGAAAGTACCGCATTTTATGTAAATACAAATAATAGCCGTATCAATACCATCACTTGTTTTTACGGCATATTCAAAAACATCTGTGACATTGCAAATGTCTAAATCGGGTGTATATTCTAATTTATTATTGATAAAACTAGCAGTTCCAAAACTTGGCTTTTTTATGATTGTCAATTCTTTTAATGGCAAACCTTTTAAAGAATCATTTTGCAACACATTGATAATCAGTGTTGTATTCGTTGAAGTTGTATCAATGTCTTTAGCTGCAATTGGTACATAAATCACATTACCATTCGTAGATGAATCCTTTACGCAAGTAATTTTGAAAATAGTGGTGTCACATTTATTGGTCGCTTTATTACAGATGACTATGCAAGCGTAATCAGGCCCACCAACCTTAACGCCAGTATATTTTACACAATTTTTATTGATAAATTGGAATTTTACAAACTGACCGCTGCTTTGTGGGCAGTAATTAAAAATTGTATCTGCTTTGCCAATATTTGCTAAGTTTAAGCAAACGGTATCCATTTTATTGATGGTTACAATATCTATAATCGTATCTATTTTTGAAATAGGACATTTGACTAAAACACTATATATTTTTTCTTCACAACCTGTCGCTTTATTCACAAACGAAACCTCATGTATGCCAACTTTTACTTTTACTGATGTGTAGCCATTTCCACAATCAGCGAAGCCATTTTTATAAATGTCGTTGTTGTCTTTAATAGTATAATTTTGTACATTTTTTAATAAAATTGATGTACAAATTTCAAATAAACTATCACAATTTTTTATTGTAACTGGCTTGAAATCAATGATTTGCATAGTACAAGTATCGCAAACAACTTGGATTTTAATGGTGTCGCTACAAGTCGCATTTTTTACTTTTGCAATGATTGTATGCGCGCCAATTGATAAATTCAATTGAGTTCCCAATCCATTGTTACAATCAGAAAATGGAGCATTTAATAAAATATTATTATCAAAAATATCATATTTTGCAATATTTGAAAGCGGAATATTTACACAAAAATCAGCTTTTGAATTACAATCTTTTGCCTTAATAATAGATGATTTATCAGAAAAAACATCGCAAGGCGTTGGTACTAAATCTTTGATAGTGATGATAAAACAAGTCGTATCATTCACGCTATTATCGTTTGCAATTACGCCGATTAAATCTATGTTTTTACCAACCAAATTATTGGCTTTATAAACCAAACAACCTTTCGGCGAAACTGACCAAGTACCATAAGTAGAACTCGTTGTAGAACTAGCAAGTTTGTATTTCGTTTTTGCTGGATTGAATGCAATTTCGAGTGCCACACAAGCAGAATCAGTCTTATTTTGGTCTATCGTCAAGTAAATCGTATCTTTTTTGACCTTATTACAATCATTTTTGATGATAAAATCGACTACAAAATTACAATTATTGGCATCTTTTATTTTTAAATTATAAATACCACTTTGCAAATTTGCTCTTTTTTCAATGCCATTTAGGTTCGGAATATCTTTCCAATTATACGAATATGGTTGAACGCCGCCTGTTGCCGAAACCGAAATTTTGCCGCCATCGCAACCACCATTAATAGCTGAAATATTAACAATCAAAGGATTAGGCTGCACTACTTCAAAGCAAGCAGAACCTGCAAGACAATTGCCATCATCATACACGACAATACAATATTTGCCAGCGCCTAATTTTCCATTTACAAAAAGTTTATTTTGAGTATTTATAATCTTTATGGTCGGCGTTCCATTGAACAAGGCACTATTAAATGTAAGTCCATATTTTACTGTGCCAGTCGTATCGCCAGCACAAGCTAAATTCACAATAGCGCTATCCAATTTAATATTTACTTGATAAACACTATTTGTAACCACAAAATTGATGGTGTTTTGGCAACCACTCACTTTATCAGTTACACTCACAAAATATGCACCAGCCGACAAGTTTGATTTTGTCGCACTTGCACCCCAACTATACGTATATTGACCACTTCCGCCAGTCACGTTTACCGTAGCTTGACCATCAGCACTATTACAAGTTGCTTTTTTATCAATTGTCGCTGTCAAACTCAAAGTATTCTCCGTTTCGATCGTAATCGGAACAATATTTTGGCAATTTGGAATCAATGGGTCAGTGACTGTAACCGAATAAATGCCAGCTTTTAAATCATTTCTATTATCTATTTTTTTGCCATCTGGCCAAGTATAAATCCAAGTATTGTTACCAATAATCGCTGCGCTTCCATCGGCAGCATTACAATTTGCTTTTGTTACTTTGTATGCACTCGGCTTCGGGCCATCTGCATTACCGACCATAAAAGTATGCGCGATGCTACAAGTCGTATCTTTTTTATCGGTAATTTTTACGATATAAATGCCTGATTTTAAAGCAACAGCTGCATTGGCATTTGATACATTTGGTGACCATTTAAAATTGAAGTTAGCGGTTTGTGGGCCAACTTCAAGTATCATGTAACCATCGTCTTTGCCACAAGTTGCATCAGAGATAAGCACCTTACTCAAGGTTGGTAAAGTACAACCTTGATTGTAACAATTGCTTACCGCAATTGCTACGCCTTTATCATCATAAACGATACAGTTATTAATTATTTTAATTTTTAAATCACTGATAGTTAATATTTTAGATAAATCTAAATTGCTTGAGTTGGCGTATAATATCGAATGAATTTCGTAATTTCCTGCATTGTAAACCGAAAAAATACCTTTGTTATTATACTTCAAAATCGTATTTCCTTTTGTCAAAATATAGCTTAATGAAAAGCCACTCGGCACAACTGTCGCGCTTGGTTTTACGCCAATCACTACGCTATCTTTCACAAAACAAGTCGAATCCGTAAAGGCTTTCAAAGTCGCTAAAGTAGTAGGAATTGCTTGTATGACTGTTATAGTTTGTATGTGTGTAGCTGTGTTTAGACAAGCATCTGAAACAGTCCAAACACGATTAAGATATTTTTCGCAACCGTTGTTCACGACAAGTTCATCAACGATGATTTTAGGACTAAGGTCGCAATTGTCTTTGGCAGTAATGGTCGCTATAGTTGGCACAATTTGACCTTTTGTCAAGTCAATTGTCACATCTTTTGGCGTGTTGCTTAAAACGGGTGAAGTTTTATCAAAAACCGTAATGATTTGTTGAGCAGTCGCCACATTTCCGCAAGCGTCAGTTGCAGTCCAAAGCCTTTTTAAAGTATAACTATCAGCACAAATACCGTTTGTTTTAGTTTCCAAAAACGTCATTTTAACATTTTTATCACACTTATCGACAGGCACAGGTGGATTAAAATTTGCACTCGGCAAATTGCTACATTCTACCGTCATGTTTTGCGGAACACCAGTCATAATTGGTGCTTCATTATCCACGACTTTAAAATATCCTTGAATTTCAGATTTATTGCCACAATCGTCCGTAGTAATCCAGCTACAACTCATCAAAACGATGAAGTGATCTTTGTTACAAACGCCATTTAGAACCAAATTGTCTTTAAAAATCAAGGTTGGATTTGGATCACAATTGTCTTTTGCTGTCGCACTCGCAGCATTAAAAACTGGCGTATTGAAGCAATTCATGGTCAATGTATCGCCATTCTTAAAGTTTTTTAACAACGGATCAGTCAATGTAATGACAGGAGCTTTTTTGTCTGTAATCAAAATAGTTTGAGTCGCA
>JAYUJV010000466.1:0-5918 GCA_043764975.1 Saprospirales bacterium | reverse complement strand
CAAGTGAAAATGAAAAAAATAAACAAATTGAAACTTTTTTGGTCGCACAACTTGTTTATGTCCTAAAAAATACCGAATTTAGCGACGAAAATACTGATAAGATTATCCAAACTGTAAAAAGTAAAAATAATATGAGTGCTTACGATTATTTGATGCAAGAAGCCCAAAGAGTTGGATTGCAATTAGGAAGAGAAGAAGGAAGAGAGGAAGGAATTGAAAAAGGAATTGATATAGGTCTTGAAAAAGGCGTTTCAATTAAAGAAAAAGAATTTGTCACTTCTCTAATCATTTCTACTGATTTTGATGATGCTAAAATTGCTATGCTCGTTGGCGTAACGGTCAAGTACGTTAATGACTTGCGTTCGGAATTAAGAAAATAGAATTTTTCTTTTCACGCAAATAAAAAGCAGCTTGTAAATCGTCGATTTACAAGCTGCTTTTATATAAAGTATCATTTTGAAAACGTTTTACAACGTTCCTCTCAACTCTTGTTCGCGCTCTATGGCTTCAAATAAAGCCTTAAAGTTGCCTTTTCCGAACGATTTCGCACCTTTTCGTTGTATGATTTCATAAAATACTGTTGGGCGATCTTGTACTGGTTTTGTGAATATTTGTAACAAATAACCTTCTTCGTCGCGATCTACCAAGATATTCATACGTTTTAGATCTTCTATCGTTTCGTCAATATCGCCTACACGATCTAACAAATCATCGTAATATGTATCGGGTACGTATAGGAAATCGACGCCATTGTCGCGAAGCGTTTCTACGGTTTCGATGATGTTGTCGGTTGCCACGGCGATGTGTTGCACGCCAGCGCCTTTATAAAAATCAATGTATTCTTCGATTTGAGATTTTTTGCGCCCATCGGCAGGTTCGTTGATTGGGAACTTGATAAAACCGTTTCCACTGGCTACGACTTTACTCATCAAGGCTGTATATTCTGTCGAAATATCTTTATCGTCGAACGTGACGAGTAGTTTGAAACCCATCACATCTTCATAAAATTTTACCCATTTGTCCATGTCGCCCAATTCGACGTTGCCAACGCAATGATCGACATATTTGAGTCCGATTTTCGGAACGTTCAAGTTGTTGCTGCGCGGCTCGAAACCTGGCATAAATGCGCCATTGTAGTTTGTGCGATCCACGAATACGTGCAACGTTTCGCCGTAGGTTTTGATGGCCGACATACGTACCGAACCATGCGCATCCGTCAATAAAATTGGCTCGAAAGCAGATACTGCACCGCGTTCGATGGCTGTGTGGTAGCTATATTCGGCATCATCGACCCAAAGCGCGAGTACTTTTACGCCATCGCCGTGCAACTGCACGTGTTTTGCAATCGGGTGATCCGAGCTAAATGCAGAACTGAGTACAAAACGGATTTTGCCTTGTTGCAACACATACGAAACCATGTCGCGCACGCCAGTTTCGGGGCCTTTGTAAGCCACCAACTTGAAACCGAATGCCGTTTGGTAATAATGCGCCGCTTGTTTGGCATTGCCGACATAAAATTCGACGTGGTCAGTGCCTTTGAGGGGGAAATTGTCTTGCGTAGCCGCAAGCGTTTCTTTTAACTGTTCTAATAACATGATATGGTGGTTGATTTTATTTGATTGTGACTAAAACTACTGCAAAGTAACGACTTTTTTTTCAGATTTGAAAATTGCGTTTTCATTTCGCTGTTGTCGATTTGAAAAATTTATAATTTAACAAACCAATTTGATGCGTTTTTATTAAAAATTCGTATATTTATTTTTAGATTCATTTTTGATATGGATTTTTGATTTTTAAAGCATCTTTTATATTTATAAAATTAAGATAATCAGTTATTTATAAATAAATAAAATGAAAAAAAGATTTTTGTTTACTGTTTTATGTGCCTTGTTTTTAGGTTGTGCAAGCGATTGTGTAGCGCAACAAAAAACGATGTCCGTAAAACAAAAAACGAGTAAAAAAGGAAAGCATAAGAAAGAGCTTGCAAAAGTAATAGCTTTGCAAGTAGATAATAACCAAGCGGAAGAAGCGCCCATAACTTACGTACCCAGTTTTATAGATAAAGACATTGAGGATTTACCCGAACACTTAATTGAGTTTTTAGATTCTATTGAAAATGAAAAATATAAAAGTAGTATCTGGTGTGACTTTAATTTCGATTACGAGGCTTGTTTTGCAAACGGTGAAAAAAATGAAGTTAAAAACTATATAGAATCGCACCTTAAATATCCAGCACTGGCCCTAGAAAAAGGGATTGAAGGAAATGTAACTTTGCGATTTGTGATAGATGAAAAAGGTAAAATTAAAGATATAAAAGTAAAAAAGAGTGATAATTATTTTTTGAATGAAGAGGCCATTCGTGTCATCAAATCTATGCCCGATTGGAAACCTGCTCAAATGGGAGGTAATCCAGTAAAAAATACAATTATCATTACAATTGTTTTTAAATTGAAAAAATGAAAAAAAGCATCATCATCACAGTTTTAAGTTTGTTTTTTGGAAGTATCGTAGCGGCACAAGATAACCGAAACTTGACTGATAAAGTCGAACAAGAATTGCAAATTGAATCGAAAAGACAACCAAAGGATGATGTTCAAACGAAAGCAGCACTTGAAAATAGAATCTATTTATTCGTTGAGCAAAAAGCAGAATTTCCTGGTGGTGAAGCTGAAATGGCTAAATTTATGATTCAAAATTTTCGATTGCCTTCTAAAATCGAACAGCCTGTAGGTAAAATAATTTTTTCTTTTGTGGTAGAAAAAAATGGCTTTTTGAGCGACATTAAAGTCATCAAAGGAGAAACAGCAGATATAGATAATGTGGTCATTCGAGTTGTAAAATCTATGCCCCAATGGTCGTCTGCTCAAAATAATGGTAAAGTAGTACGGTCTAAAGTCACAATACCGTTTTCAATTCATCTTGAATAAAATATTTTAAATAGGTTCAACTCCAATAATAAGGAATTTAATATGTTGTGAAATATGTCACTCCTACGAAGTTCAAAAACACATTGAGGATTGTAAGTTTTTACCGACATATCATGCCTAACGGCATTTTTCAAACAACAAATGCCGTTAGGCATGGCATGTTGGTAGCTAATAAATGACAGCTAAAAGTTATATAAGCGCCGTAGGTGCGACATATTGAATTTATACCTATACTTTTTCATTGTTATAGAAATATAACCTAAAATAAAAACTAAACCATTAATAATCAATATTTTATAAATAAAAAATTAAATAATAACATGAAAAAAAGCATCATCATTACAGTTTTAAGTCTTACTTTTTTAGCTAATATATCAGCGCAAAACAACGATGAACCAGCACCGCCATCAGTAATGCGAAACTTATCAGCTGAAAAACAAGAAGCCGAAAGAGCCGAAAAAATACGTGCCGAAGAAGCGAAAGCGGAGCAGATAATTGCGCCAGAAACGCGTGATTTGAACGAACCTGCTGGCATTATATATGATTTTGTGGAGCAAGTTCCCAGATTCCCTGGTGGAGAAGTGGAAATGGAAAAGTTTATAGAAAATCACTTCGTTTATCCAGCTAAAATAGCACAAATTGCTATAAAAGGTAACATCTACGTCAAGTTTTTGATAGAAAAAGATGGCTCGTTGCATAATGTGAACGTTATGAAAGGCTTCTCTACGGAGTTAGATGCGGAGGCAATTCGGGTTGTAAAAGCCATGCCGAATTGGAGTCCTGGCGGGAATGAAGGTAAAGCGGTAAGGAGCAATAAGATTATTATTGTAGTAAAAATTAAATAATAAGAAAAAATATATGTTTTGATTCGATAACGCTAACATTCATTTTTTTGCTGCTGTAACAAGTCTTGATAAAATAAAATTCTTTTTATACAAAATCATTTTATCTTTGACCAAAATGTATTTATGCTTTCAATTTTAGACGATATTATAAAAAATAATGCTTTGACGGAAGATGCAATCGCCTACGTGAAAGACAATCTTGTGGTAAAAAACGTAGTAAAAGGAAAGATTTTACAACGCAAAGGCGATGTTTTGAGCAAAGGTTATTTTGTCAAAAAAGGCTGTTTGCGAAGTTATACGATTGACGAAAAAGGCAAAGAACATATCTTTATGTTCGCACCCGAAGGTTGGATAATTGGCGATGTTTTAGCCATCGCTTCACTTGAAAATGGCTGTCAATTGTTTATTGATGCCATAGAAGACAGCGAAATAGAAGTATTCGACAATGCTTTTTTTAGTAAAATCAATGCAAAAAACACTTTTGGTATAGAAAAATTGCTTAAAAGAGTAGCCGTGCTACAAAAACGTATCATTATGCTCATGAGCGCAACCGCTTGGGAACGCTATCAAGATTTTATCGAAACTTACCCAAATATTGTGCAGCGCGTACCTCAAAAAATGATTGCATCATACCTTGGTATCACGCCCGAAGCGTTGAGTAAAATTAGAGGAGAGAAAAAAGCATAACTTTTTATTTCTTAATCTACATTAATGGACAAGTTTAGAAAAGCTCGCAACTTTGTGACATTAAATGTAAATTTTCTAAACAAATTTTAAAATTAGATTAAAATGAAAAAGTTCTTTTTCTCTGTTGCTATCGTAGCAACTTTATTGTTTTCTGCCTTCACTACATACAAGGCCATGAATTGGAAAATCGCAGAAGGTTACGCCATCAAATTCACGAGCGACAATCCTTCTGGTGTTTTTACTTCACTCAAAGGCGATGTCGTTTTTGACGAAAACAACCTCGCAGGTTCAAAATTTGATGTGGTCGTAGATGCCGCTACTATCAGCACAGGCAACGGCATGAAAAACAAACACGCCAGAAGCGAAAAATGGTTTGATGCCGCAAAATACCCAAACATCAAATTTACATCAAGCAAAATTGCAAAATCTGCCAACGGTTACGAAGCAACTGGCACAATGGAAATCCATGGCGTTAAAAAAGAAATTACCATTCCATTTGCCTTTGCCAACAACACTTTTTCGAGTACTTTCAACGTCAATCGCTTGGATTATAACGTAGGCACGACCGAAGGAATGTCTGCAAAAGCCTCAAAAGATTTAAAAATTGAACTTTCTGTACCTGTAACCAAATAAAAAGATGCAAAAAACATTTTATCACGGCATCACGGCGGGCGCACTGTCCGCCCTTGCTTGTATCGTTTATAGCAACGCTTACAATGGCGCGATGATGACCGATTTTTCAAAAGTCGTGAGCATTGGTGGCATCATTGGGTCTTGTATTTTTGGTTGTGTTTTGGCATCTTTGGGTTATTATTTTTTTGCAAAAAAAGTGACTTCAAACACTGATGTTTGGTTCAATATCATTTTTTTGATATTGACATTTGCTTCTTTCGTTGGACCTTTTTCAGCAACTTTACCTTTGGATATGGAAAGCCCTGAGCTTTTTGCAGGCTTGACAATTCCGATGCACATTTTCCCAATCTTATTTTGGTTGGCCACGAAACCATTGTTTTTTAAATCAGAAAATAGCAATCGTATTTTTTAATTTAAAAAATAAAAGATATTATTTAAAAAGTTGTATGTTTGCCCAATAATCAATTTTATAAATAATTTTTTAACAATTTTAAATAAGGCGCATTCAAGTAATAAATGCAACTATGATAATTAAGAATATTGTTTAACTAAAAGTTTATCAAGACGTTGTTTTGGAGATTCGAAATCGAGCCTTTTTCTGGGCCTATTATTTAAATCGTCTTCAATTTTTAAAATAAAATCATCGGACACATCATCAAAATTAGTTTTTTTGGGAATGTATTGTCTAATCAAACCATTCAAATTTTCGTTCGCGCCTCTTTGCCAACTTTTGTAAGGGTCAGCGAAAAAATACTGTACTTCTAAGGCTTCACTTATCTTGGAATGGGCTGCAAATTCTTTACCATTATCGGAGGTTATTGTTTGT
>JAYUJV010000465.1:0-5939 GCA_043764975.1 Saprospirales bacterium | reverse complement strand
CTCGAAAAATCTAATTCATAAATGGTGTCCACAGGCAATGTATATAATACGTCTTTAAAAATTTCTTTACCCGCTTCATTTTTTACATGAATATCGTTGAGATTCACGTTTATTTTCTGAAAATCGATATAGTATTTATGATTGTTTTCATCGGCATACATGGCCCAATTGTCGTCCGCTTTTTCGCTGCCCGTGAATGTATTGATGATGTTCAAATCATTATTATTTTTCACAGATGAAACTTGAGCAAATAATGTAGAAGTGGTTGTGGTTGCAAGTAGGACAAAAATTGAGAGGACAAACTTTTTCATTAGTGGATATAAATATTTATAAAAAATTGATGTTCAATGGATTAAATTTTTGCAAAGATATATCCATTTTTGTCACTTGTAAAGAGCATCACAAAATCGAACATATCGCAAAATCGATTAATTGATTCAATATCAATATTTTATATTAAAATACTTATTCGATACAGTATTATATCAATATTTTTGTATAATTTTTAAAACAATATTAATAAAAATAAATATGTTAAAGTTTTAACCAAATTTTATTTGGCATCATATTCGTTTTATATTATATAAAAATACTTAAACTATGTCACAAATATTTGTTTATGGTGTATAAATAATTTGTAACTACGTAGCTATTTATCGAAAAAAGCTAAATCGAAAAGGTTTTCTTTAATATTCAATATAATTTGCAATAAGCAAAAAGCAAAATTTGCCGAAAATAGTTGCCTTTTGCCAATTGTATATTGCTTATTAAATCTGAAAATGTTAAAAACTACAAATTCATTGTTCGCTCAAATAATGGCTAAGTATTTACAATAATTTATTCCAAGTCCTCCAAATCCAACTCTAATTGTACGCCAGCAAATATTTTTTCTTTACTCAGATTTGTAAATGAAACACCTAAAAGGCGTACTTTTTCGAGTTGCGGATAAACTTGATTGAGCAACTCATGCGCCAAAAATTGAACTTGTGCAAGCGTTTTTATTTCATTGTTCACGCTTTTACTACGAGTAATGGTCTGAAAATCAGCCTTTTTTATCTTCAAAGTGATGGTTCGGCCATAATTTTCACTTTTCGTTATGCGTTTATGTACATCATTTATGACGCCATCGAGCGCCAATTTGAGGTCTTCGAGTTGTTCGAGGTCTTCGGCAAATGTTTCTTCCGAACCTATCGATTTTCGGATTTGAAACGGATTGACTTGTCGCTCATCTATGCCGCGAACGATGTTGTAAAAAAACAAACCCGATTTACCAAAACGATTACAAAGCCTTTCGAGACTAATTTGTTTCAAATCCGCGCCGTTATTGATACCCATACTTTTCATCTTTCGAGCCGTGACTTGACCCACGCCATAAAACTTTTCGATGGGCATTTTTTCAATAAAATCGGCTGCTTCTTGTATCGTGATGAGTTTAAAACCATTCGGTTTATTGACATCAGAAGCCATTTTTGCCAAAAATTTATTGTACGAAATTCCTGCCGAAGCCGTAACGCCAGTCACTTCTTTTATGCGTTTACAGATTTCATTTGCCGTCAATGTAGCCGACAAAATCCCTTTTATATCCGCCGTGACATCAAGGTAAGCCTCGTCGAGGCTCAGTGGCTCGACTAAGTCCGTATATTCAAAAAAAATATCTCTAATTTGCTGACTTACAATCTTATACGCATCAAAACGCGGGCGTACAAAAATAATATGCGGACACAATCGCTTCGCCGTAATGCCAGGCATAGCAGACCGAACACCGAATTTACGCGCCTCATAACTCGCAGCACACACCACTCCCCTTTTCTCAGATCCACCCACAGCGACCGCCTTACCACGCAAATCTGGGTTGTCGCGTTGCTCGATGCTCGCATAAAAAGCATCCATATCGATATGTATTATTTTTTTGATGTGTAGTTGTTTAGTTGTTTAGTTGTTTAGCTAACGTAGAAAAACTCTGGTTTTTCAATTTTCGACTTTCGATTCTCGATTCTCGACTCACGATTCTCGACTCACGATTTGAGCATCAAGTTTCTCACGACTCACGAAAAAAATTACAAAAGTAATTTCTCTCACGACTCACGATTAGAACATCACACGTTTCTTTCGACTCTCGACTCTCGATTTAAAACTCTCGATTTGCAACTCACGATTTGAGCATCACGTTTCTCACAACTCACGAAAAAAATTACAAAAGTAATTTCTCTCACGACTCACGATTAGAACATCACACGTTTCTTTCGACTCTCGATTTAAAACTCACGATTTTCGACGCTCGATTTTTAAAACTAATTATGTTGCAAATATACAAACTTTAAACAAAAAAATCAATTATTTTAAAACTTACGAAATAAAAATACACAAAAATTAACTCGTTTTGTCGGATTTTTTTACATTTATATCGAATATCGAAGCTAGATATTAAAAAAAGGGTTTTATTTGTAAAAATATTGATTCGAGTATGGATTTTCAAGATAAAATAAAAAGTCAGGTAAAAGATACGACATTGCATTGGTTAGGGCGTAGTTTGTCCTTACATTTGCTGTTTTGGCTGACCTTATTTGTGACTTTGATTTTGATCGACGATGCACATTATGGCCTTTCGCTTTCGCTAAAATACGAATTTGTAAACGTTGTTTTTTATGCTGCATTGGTTTACTTCAATGTGTTTGTTCTCGTTCCTAATTATCTGAATGACAGCAAATTATGGATATTTTTTTTATTGCTCATCGCATCTTCGATTGTCATAACGCCGCTAAAAGTTACATTTTTTTACTTCATTTTTAATCAATATCCTGAAGTTCAAAATCAACTAATTAGTAACCAAAGTTGGTATTTTTTGGCTTCGTTGTTGTTCGCTGGTGCATCTACTATTTATGCGATTGTGAATGATTGGATGCGCCAACAAAAAGAGCGTGCCGAACTCAAAAATCAGACGATGCAATCTGAATTGAATTTTCTGAAATCTCAGATAAATCCGCATTTTTTGTTCAATACACTCAATAGTTTGTATGCACACACGCTCAAAAAATCAGATGAAGCACCTGAGATTGTCTTAAAACTATCCGAAATGATGCGTTATATGTTGTATGAATGTAACGAAAAGCAGGTTTATTTGAAAAAAGAAGTGCAATATATCAAAAATTATCTCGAACTCGAAAAACTGCGTCAAGCTAAAAATACCGAAATTCGATTTCAGGTCAATGGCGAACTCAGCGATCAAAAAATATCGCCTTTGCTACTCATTCCGTACATCGAAAATAGTTTTAAACACGGCATCAACAATGCCATTTTGGATAGTTTTGTGGATATTCAGTTGAGTATTACCGCAAAAGACATTCAATTGGTGGTCGAAAACAGCAAAACGGATATGGTAGCCACGTCACTGAGTGGACGTAAATCAGGTGGAATTGGACTGTTTAATGCGCGTCGCCGCTTGGATTTATTGTACCCGAATCGACATGATTTGAATATTTTTGAAAGCCCAAATCGTTATAAAATTGTTTTGATTTTAAAAAATGAATAAGAACCAAATAAAGTACTAAGTACAAAATACGCTGATTCGAGGTACAAAGTACGAGGAGTAAAGTACGCAGTTTAGAGGTACTTCGTACTTTAACAAAGGGTTATAGATTTGAAAACGCTAATACATATACTTACAAAAAAATAAGAAACAAAAAAAATATGATAAACGTACTTATTGTAGATGACGAGCCTTTGGCTCAAGACATAATCGAAACTTATGTGAATCGAGTAAACGAATTGAACCTCGTTGGGCGTTGTAGCAATGCGATGGAGGCCAACGAAATGTTACAAAACAACAAAATTGACCTCATGTTTTTGGATATTCAGATGCCACAATTGACTGGTGTTGATTTTCTGAAAACCTTGACGAATCCGCCGTTGGTCATCTTCACGACTGCTTATTCCGAATATGCAGTGGAAGGTTTTGAGCTCAATGCAGTCGATTATTTGTTGAAACCAATTTCATTCGATCGCTTCATGAAAGCTGTAAATAAGGCAACAGAGCAACTTTCGTATCAAAAAATTGCCGATGAAGTCGAAGATGCAGATCACTTTTTTGTAAAATCCGATAAAAAACTGGTGCGTGTAAAATACAGTGAAATTTTGTACATCGAAGGGCTAAAAGATTACGTCATTATCCGTATGGAAACCACGCGCGTCATTACGTTGCAAACCATGAAAAGCCTTGAAGATAAGTTACCTTCGAGCCATTTTAGACGGATTCATCGCTCATATATCGTGAACGTAGATAAAATATTAGCTATAGATGGCAACACCGTCGATTTGCACGAAAAAGGTCAAACCAAAGAATTGCCTATCGGAAAAAATTATAAAGACGAGATTCTGGATTTGATAAATAAGAATAGGTTGTAGGCGAAGTTTAAATCGTCAGTTAGTCATTTTTGTCGGTTAGTCTTAAAATAACCAAAATTATGTAAAATGTCTAAAATAATTGAATTTATACTTTCAATCCACAAAAAAAGCCTTGTTTTCAGAACGAAAACAAGGCTATTAATTTTTTGGGTGAATGATGGGGCTCGAACCCACGACCCTCGGTACCACAAACCGATGCTCTAACCGACTGAGCTACAATCACCATTTTAACATGCTTTCTTTAAAAGCGATGCAAAGATAGTATTTTGATTTATATTTGCAAAGCAAATCAAAAAAAGTTGTTACATATTTATATATATATATATATTACTTTGATTTTGAGCGATATTCGTCAAAAGAAACTTTTGTATATTGCTCTTCTGCCGTAAATTTTAGTTCTTTAATCAAGTCTTCTGGTTTCTTAAAACCTGGACTGATGATGATGCGCTCATATTTTTCGTTGAGGTACACAATCGTTGGGTACGACATTTGATTGTCGAGCAACGAAGCTGCCAATGTATGAAAACCACTACGACCATTTGCTACAAAACTAAATTTTTTGCCATCAAACGTAATGTCTTCGCGTTGCTCTGCGTTCAACTTTACGGCATAAAATTTTTCGTTGATGTACTTCGTAATGTCTGCGTTCGGAAACGTTTCGCGATCCATGACTTTGCACCAACCGCACCAATCTGTAAACACATCGACGATTATTTTTCGTGGATTTTTCTTGTTTAGCGCTTCCGCTTCTGACCAAGTATGCCAAACGATTGAACCCTCGGCTGCTGTTTTTGTTGTAGTAATAGATTCAGCGTTTTGCGCAACTGTTTTGTTTGTCGAAAAAGCATAAATGCCGCAAGCTGCTGCAATAAAAATTGAGAAAATGATTATTTTTTTCATTTTAATGTTAATTTATTTATAGTTTTAAACGAAAAATGTAAAATTAAAGTTCAATATTATTTTATTAAAAAATACATTATAATTATATTTATTTATAAATAATTAATAATCAATTATTTATAAAAATATTAAAAATAACTCTTTTTCAAAAAAGAAATATTATACAAATATATGAAAAAAATCGTAGTTGCGATAGGGGGAAGTAGCGGATCTATATACGCAAAAGTATTATTAGATAAGTTATGTCAGCTACACGACCAAATCGAAGCAGTCGGCATCGTGATATCAGACAATGCAAAATACAATTGGGAAACCGAATTGGACAATAAATCTTACCTCGATTATCCGTTCGATTATTACAAAAAAAATGACTTCATGGCGCCATTTGCCTCTGGTTCAGCACGTTATGACACCATGATTGTCTGCCCATGTTCTATGGGTTTGATGGCTCGCATTGCGCATGGCATTTCTGACGATTTGGTCACACGTGCTGCCGATGTGGTGCTAAAAGAACGCCGAAAACTGATTTTGATTCCGCGCGAAACGCCTTATAGTTTGATTCATATTAATAATATGCAAACCATCACGCAAGCTGGAGGTATTATTTGCGCTGCTTCGCCTTCATTTTATTCAAAACC
>JAYUJV010000464.1:0-2241 GCA_043764975.1 Saprospirales bacterium | reverse complement strand
GCCGAAGATTGTATGGTTTCGCCGCCATATATATCGCTTTCGCGCAATGTTTGCAAGCCAAAATCGAAAGGAGCAAGCGTTTGTTCGCCCGATTTGCTTCGCACGGCGACTTTTGAAGTCAGCGAAACCTCGTCATAACCGTCAAGACTATGCACGATGTTATAATTTTTTTCTGTCGTTTGATATAAATAATTATACTGTCGAGCCAGTTCCAAATTAAAAACACCGACCAATTGTTGATTCGGTTGGGCAGGATTTACCAATGGCCCAAGCATATTAAAAAACGTTTTCACGCCTAATAATTGACGAATCGGTGCAACCGTTTTGAGCGCTGGATGAAACAATGGAGCATGTAAAAAACAAATATTTGCGGCTTCGAGTTGTGATTTTAGCGTGTCGGCATCGTTCGTAAATCGAAAACCTAAATATTCCATAACATTGGAACTGCCACAAGTAGAACTCACGCCATAATTACCATGTTTTGCCACTTTATAACCTGCACCAGCCACCACAAAACTCGCTAATGTGCTGATATTGAACGTGTTTTTGGCATCGCCGCCAGTACCACACATATCTATGGTATCAAAATCGGAGAGGTTTATCGGCACGCAAAGTTCGAGCAACGCAGCGCGAAAACCTTGTAATTCGTCCACCGTAATGGTGCGCATCAAATAAACCGTGATGAACGCCGCCATTTGCGCCTCGTTGTATTGTTGTTTCGACATATTGACCAACACCTCGTGCGCTTGCTCGTGCGAAAGTGGTTTTTGATCGAATAATTGTTGCAATATTTTTTTCATATTTTTTACAGCGTTGAACTCAAAAAGTTTCTTAATATTTGTTTTCCGTTGGGTGTCATGATGCTTTCGGGATGAAATTGAACGCCGCGCACATTGAATTTTCGATGTCGAATCGCCATAATTTCTGCATTTTCATCAACGGCAGTAATTTCTAAATCGCTAGGAAAATGCTCGTTTTCGATGACCCAACTATGATAACGGCCGACTTCAATTTTTAAATCTAAACCCTTGAACAACAGTTCTTTATGTGAAATAATTTCTACTTGACTTGAAACGCCATGATACACTTTTTCAAGATTTTTGAGTGTTGCCCCAAACGCTTCGCCGATGGCTTGCTGACCAAGGCAAACACCCAATATGTTCTTTGTTGAAGCATATTTTTTTATCAAATCAACCATGATTCCAGCCTCGTTCGGCAAACCAGGACCTGGGCTAAGTATAATCGTTTCGTAGTTATCTACATCTTCTAAACTGATTTCGTCGTTCCGAAAAACATCGATTTCAGCGCCGATTATTTCTTCGATATATTGCACAAGATTGTACGTAAACGAATCATAATTATCGAGCATTAATATTTTTCCCATTGTTGTTTTATTTAAAAGTTATAGTAACTACTTTTAGACCTCCCTAAATCCCTCCAAAGGAGGGACTTACCAGCGTCGTGCCAAACTTTTGATAAAAGTAACATATTTTACCATAAGATATAGACGAGCCCTAAGCTTTTACAAATTTTATTATTTTTAACTATAAATAATTGATTATCATATATTTATAATATTTAATTATCCCCATTTATCTTTTCTGCAAGTATCTCCTTTGGAGGTTAGGAGGTCGTTATCTCCGTTTTCAAGTCTCTCCTTTGGAGAGATTTAGAGAGGTCTTATCATTTCTGCAAGTTCCTCCTTTGGAGGTTAGAAGGTCGTTATCTCCGTTTTCAAGTCTCTCCTTTGGAGAGATTTAGAGAGGTCTTATCTCCGTTTGGAAGTCCCTCTTTCAGGAGGGATTAACTTCGTTGAGGGCTTCGCCGTTTAGGGAGGATCTCAACGCCGCAATTTTATTATTGACCTCTTGCAATTCGCCATCTTCGGTACTTGTGGCGACGATTCCTGCACCAGCTTGATAAAACAACGTGTTGTTTTTGCTCAAAAAAGAGCGAATAATGATGGCTTGATTCATGTTGCCATGAAAATCGAGTAGGCCGATGGCGCCGCCATAAATGCCGCGCGATTGGTTTTCGTATTGCTGAATCAACTCGATGGCCTTGAATTTTGGCGCGCCAGACAACGTACCTGCTGGAAAAGTATCGGCCAATAACTGAAAAGCGTTGGTATCAGGCTTCATCTCGCCAGTTACTTTACTGACCAAATGGATGACGTGGCTAAAATATTGAATTTCTTTTAAGGTATCAACGCTCACTTTTCGGCAATTTCGACCCAAATCA
>JAYUJV010000463.1:0-5978 GCA_043764975.1 Saprospirales bacterium | reverse complement strand
AACGTAGGCCGTCAATTGAAGACTTACTTGCCCAACCAAACTCGATATAACTTACCGAGCGACATACAAATTGGTATCAGTAAACGCCTAAAGCACTTGCCTTTGCGCTTTGGCATAACGTATCAAAGCCTCAACCGATGGAACATCAGATACGACAACCAGAACAAAGTCGTGGAAGAATCTTTTATTGGCGCAACCGACAATACGCCTTCGACTACAAGGATTTTTGCCGATAATCTGATGCGTCACTTTGTGTTCAATGGCGAATTTTTCTTGAATAAATCGGAAAATTTTCGGATTCGAGTCGGCTATAACCATCGCCGACGCAATGAGTTGGCTGTCGAAAACTATCGTAGCTTGGGCGGATTTTCATTTGGAGTAGGCCTTAAAATAAATCGCTTCAAGATAGATTATGGTCGCAGTATTTATAGCCTTGCAGGCGCGGGTAATTTCCTTAGTTTGAGTACAAATATTCACGAATTTAAGAAAAAAAATAACAATGTCAAGCCCTAAAAAAGATAAAAAAGATAAAAAAACAACGCCAGTTGGGCAATACTCGAACATGGCATTTCAGTTGGCCGCAGCTATCGGTTTATGTACTTTTGCAGGGCATTGGCTCGATCAGCATTATCAATGTAGCACGCCATATTGTACAATAGTCGGTAGTTTAATTGGCGTATTGGGTGGTTTATATTTAGCCATAAAAGACTTTTTATAGCGAATTTTGAACATTAAAACAAGACAAGCGTGCACATATTATCCGATTTCATATACATATTGTATATTTGCATTTTATTTCAATAAAAACATTTCTAATATGATTTTTTCTGATACCAAAATATTAGAAAGTATAGATTCGGGACAGATTGTCATTCGTCCTTTCGAGGCCAATTGCCTTGGCACTAATTCTTACGATGTACACCTCAGTCGCCATTTGGCTACTTACAAAGATGCGGTGTTAGATGCAAAACTACACAACACAATTGAGCATTTTGATATTCCAGAAGAAGGCTTTGTGTTACAACCTGGCACACTTTACCTTGGCGTAACCGAAGAATATACCGAAACCCACAATGCCGTTCCGTTCCTCGAAGGTAAATCGAGTACAGGTAGATTGGGTATCAATATCCATGCTACGGCTGGCAAAGGCGATGTCGGTTTTTGCAATACTTGGACACTCGAAATCTCGTGCATCCATCCAGTCCGAATCTATGCGGGTATGCCGATTGGTCAGTTGATTTATTTTAACATAGAAGGCGATATTCAGAAATATTATAATAAAAAAGAAAATGCCAAGTATGCCCAACACACCATCAAACCTGTGGAAAGTATGATGTGGAAAAATAAGTTTTAATACTCATTTTAAAAATATTTTTGTCTTCAAAAAAGATAAAAACAGCGAAAGAAGAACATTAAACAAGCGTTTGGTGTTCTTCTTTTTATTCTTTAAAAAAAATAAGGTAACAACTTAGGCATTAGTCAAGATGATAGAAAATTGAAAAATTAGATATTACTCGTTTCAATTAGCAATAGACAATAGGCAAATTTTGCTTATTGCTTATTGCAAATTATACTGAGTTTTATGCAAAGTCTTTTTATTTTCACTTTATTCGATAAAAAAACTAAGTAGTTACAAAAAAAGTAAGGTAAAATATGAACGCAGTCATAGTGCCAGTAGGTGATGAGATATTGATAGGTCAGATTGTAGATAGCAATTCGGCTTGGATTGCACAACAACTCAACCTACAAGGCATACAAGTAAGACACGCTTTTTCGGTCGGCGACACGCACAGCGACATCATAAAAGCACTCGATTATGCCATTAGTCAAGCAGATATTGTGCTGATGACTGGCGGATTAGGGCCGACCAAAGACGACATTACTAAAAAAGCCATCGCTGATTTTTTAGGCGAAGACCTTTATTTTCATGAAGAAACTTGGGAGCGCATCATTAAGTTTTTTAAGCAATTCGGCCGCGAGCCGCGCGAATCGCATAAAGTACAATGTTATATGCCTCACTCTGCTACTATATTGCGTAACAATATGGGCACAGCCCCAGGTATGTGGTTCGAGTACAAGGGTAAAATTATTGTTTCGATGCCAGGTGTACCCACCGAAATGAAATACCTAATGGAGTACGAAGTCTTACCACGCCTGAAAGCACAGTTTCCTGGTACACCCATTGCACATCGTACTATACTGACCGCTGGCACTGGCGAAACTGATTTGGCTGAAATACTTAAAGACTTTGAAGAAAATCTACCGCCTTATTTTAAGCTGGCTTTTTTGCCTGCTTTCGCGCAAGTCCGCTTACGATTAAGCGCTAGTTTGGAAGATGAAACATTGCTACATCAGCAATTAGATGAAAAAGCGAGTGAAATGGAGCAACTCGTATCACAATTTGCATACGGCCGTGATGAACAAACCTTAGAATCCGTGATTGGTGATTTATTAAAATCTAAAGGACAAATATTGGCGACAGCCGAAAGCTGTACTGGTGGCGCAATCGCCAAACGCATAGCCAGTATTCCTGGCGCATCAGCCTATTACACAGGTAGTTGTATCGCCTATTCGTACGAAGCCAAGATAAAACAACTCGGTGTAAATCCTAAAACATTAGAAACTTATGGCGCCGTGAGCCAAGAAGTTGTTAGTGAAATGGTACAAGGTTGCTTGTCTGCCTTTGATGCCAATGTTGCCGTAGCGGTATCGGGCATTGCTGGGCCAGACGGCGGCACGCCTGACAAACCAGTCGGTACAATCTGGATTGCCGTAGGCAATAAAGATAAAATAGTTACGCATAAATTACAACTTAGCCGCACTCGTGCTACAAATATTGATTATACGACAAACTTTGCGTTGAATATGATCCGAAAATTTTTGATAGCACAATAAAAAGCGTACTTTTGCGCTAGCAATCAATTCATTAGGATTGAAAAAATACTAACCAAATTAATTTAATTGATAAACTATGGCCCAAGTAGAATTAATTATGCCCAAAATGGGTGAAAGTATCATGGAGGCGACCATTTTGAAATGGGTCAAAAAAGTAGGTGATAGCATCAAAGCAGACGAAACAATACTTGAAATTGCGACTGACAAAGTCGATTCAGAAGTGCCTTCGCCAGTGGCAGGTGTGCTTACCGAAATCAAATTTCAAGTAGATGATGTCGTGGCTGTTGGCAAAGTGATTGCGATTATCAACACCGAAGCTACAGCAGCCGTTGTAGCAGAAGTTGCTCCTCCAACGGCAGTAAGTACAAGTAGCGCGTCAACCACCGCAACTACTCAAGTACCTACTTCTCAAGTTTCAGCACCTATTAGTGTAACAGACAATGATCGTTTTTATAGTCCACTTGTCCGCAATATTGCGAAGCAAGAGCAGCTGTCTAATGACGAATTGGCTTCAATTGCAGGCTCGGGATTGCAAGGGCGATTGACTAAAAAAGATATATTGGATTATATATCGCAAAGACAAAATCCAGCTAATGCACCAGTAAACGTGCCAGTAGTTGCGACGAGTGCGCCAGTACAATCAACCGCGCCAGCAGTTAGCATGAGTGGCAATGTAGAGATTGTAGAAATGGATCGTATGCGTAAGTTGATTGCAGACCACATGGTTATGTCGAAGCAGACTTCGCCGCACGTGACTTCTTTCGTTGAAGCCGATGTTACGAATTTAGTAAATTGGAGAAACAAAGTCAAAAATAGTTTTGAAAAAAAGTACAACGAAAAAATCACGTTTACACCAATATTCATAGAAGCCGTGGTGCGCGCCATCAAGGATTATCCGATGATAAACTCATCTATTGATGGTAATAAAATTATTATCAAAAAAGATATTAATATAGGTATGGCTGCGGCATTGCCAACTGGCAACCTCATTGTGCCTGTCATAAAAGGTGCAGATTATCTGAATTTGGCTGGCTTGACACAGCGCGTGAATGACCTCGCAGGACGCGCGCGCCAAAATCAGTTGAAGCCAGACGAAATACAAGGGGGCACTTTTACGTTAACTAATGTAGGTACATTTGGCAACGTAATGGGAACGCCGATTATCAATCAACCACAAGTAGCGATACTTGCCGTAGGCGCTATTCGTAAAAAACCAGCTGTGCTCGAAACCGAATATGGCGATGTAATTGCAATACGACAAATGATGTTTTTGTCGCTTTCTTACGATCACCGCGTGGTAGATGGTATGCTTGGCGGTTCATTCTTACGCAAGGTTGCAGACTACTTAGAGCAATTTGATACCAATAGGGAAATATAATTTTCTCAAAAAATATTAAAAATTAAAACTATATTGTGACATAATATAGTAACTTTGTTGATGCTTATGATAAACCTTTCGTTGTCATAAGCGTCAATTTTGTTTTATAAGATATCGTTTAAAAACATATTCATTAAAATAAAAAATACATATAATACTCACAATAAGCGTATTGTATATATTTTTAATAATCAATAATTGTTTTTAAATTTTAAAATAATTATTGAAACCCAAAAAATAAAATCAAAAACTTTCCAAAAATCTTTTAATAATACCCGTAGTTTCATCAAGAATTAGTGAAAAAAACAAAAAAAATTATTGCGCTGTTTATATTTTTAGCTTTGTCTATCTCTTTGGCAATGGCTCAAAAAAATGTACGTGCATTACTCGATGATGCTGACTTTTTTTATGACATAGGCAAATACGACCAAGCACTCAAAAACTACATGGCTTACGAAGAAGTAAAAGCCAACGACCTGGACGTAAAAACACGTATGGGTGCTTGTTATTACTACATCGGTAACACAACCGAATCACTTCGTTTTTTGAATTACGTGACTCAAAACTCCAAGAACCCTTTACCCATTACTTATCTGTATTTAGGCAAATCATCACAAGCTGACCTCCAGTACAAAGATGCTATTCGACACTATAAAGAATATTTACGCTTGCTAAAAGCAAATGCACCTGAGCGAACGAGCGTGAAAGAAGACATTCGTCATTGCGCGGCGGGTATGCATACCAAAGATTTTGGTAGTGCCGTTTTTGTACAAAATATGGGCGAAAAAGTAAACTCGACAGGCGATGATTTTGCACCAATATTGAGTCCGAACACAGACGATAAAATTTATTTTGCTTCATGCCGAGATGGAAATCTTGGTGGATTGCGCAACAGTGAGGGCCTAAAAGACGAGCGTGGCGGCTCATATAGTAGTGATATGTATTCGGCAGAAGTCGAGAATGGAGAATGGGGCAATGTGCAAACCATGAGTTATTTGCTCAATAGCCCACGATACGATATTGTGCTTGGTTTCACGAACGAAGGGCAAGTTTTGTATTATTTCAAAGGATTTTCTGGTACAAATGGCCAAATCATGGTCGACACTTTCAAGGCCGACGCAGATAAATCTTTGTATGCTATACCATTCAAAAGTCCGATGGTTTCGGCTGATGGCGATGGTACACCTTGTTTTTTTAAGGATACGCTCATGTTGTTTTCGAGTGCAAGAGCAGGTGGCTATGGTGGACGAGATTTATATGTCACAACCCTTCGTCAAGGCGCGTGGACGGAGCCGCAAAATCTTGGCCCAAACATCAATACGCCATTCGATGAAACGACGCCTTTTTTGGCAGCAGACGGACGCACCTTATATTTTAGTAGCAACAATATGAAAAGTATTGGTGGTTTAGATATTTTCAAATCCAAATTTGATGACGAAAATCTGACTTGGAATATAGCCGAAAACCTTGGTACACCCATCAATTCGGCTGGTAATGACCTTGATTTTAAAATCAATACCGAAGGCTCAAAGGCTTTTTTTAGCTCGCAACGCAAAGACGGTTACGGTCAGAAAGATATTTACTCGGTTGTGTTTCGCACACCATTACCAGAGCAAAGCCGCAACTCAAGTCCTAGTGATTTTACGGCAGTAAGAGCAAAAATTAAAAAAGAAAACACGATAGAAACGGTGGCTAACAACCAATC
>JAYUJV010000462.1:0-5989 GCA_043764975.1 Saprospirales bacterium | reverse complement strand
CACTACCTGCTGCAAAAAGATAATAAGTTTTGCGCTGCGTTTCTTCCAGATGCGTATAAAAACGACCTTGCGGCGGCATCACTTCTATCTCCGAACCGATGGTCAATTGATCGGCGATGTGGTTCGAGACCACGCCACCTTTTACGCGCTTTACACTTACCGTCAAGTCCTCTTCTTGTGGGCTGCTCGACATAGAATAAGCGCGGCGCACTTCATTTCCTTTTATATCGAAGCGCAAAGTCAAGTATTGACCTTGTTTGTATGCAAATGTTGCTTTCAACTCAGCTGGAACTTCTAAGCTGATAGAAACCGTATCGTTTGTTTCTTGCGTGATGCCGTTTACGGTTAGTTTATAAAAATTAGTATCCATTGTTATCTCTAAAAAGTTTTTTTCAAAATAGGCTGTAAAGATAATTGTTTATTTGTAACAACTGAATCAAATTGCGATTGAAAAAATAATTTATAAAACATTATGATTATTCAAAATAATTTATATTTTTGTGCATATTTAAATAATTTTTATGCAATCGCTAAACAATGTACTTAAAAATCTAAATCTTTTTGATGGTCAAAAGGAGTATAAGAGTATTGCATTTAGCGAAGATTGGAGTAACATTTTCTCATTTGAAATAGCTGAAAAATTACAAGACGTTATACAGCCAGATGCAGTATATCACTTTAATAATGAGCCATTTATATTATTTTTTGACTTTACAGAAAATGAAAAAGATGACAGAATAAACAAATTTCATAGCCAAGTTTGGTGCTTTGATAAAGCACCAATTGTATTTGCGGTTTATAGTAAAAACATCGAAATCTATAATGCTTTCAAATATGAGAATAATAAAAAATTAAAACAAATTGTATTGAATTATACTCAAATAAATGAGAAGTTCAATTTTTGGGAATTACAATCAGGCAAGACATGGAATTGGTTATTAAATACCTACAAAAGAGATTTTGACAAGAAAAATCGAATTAATCAAAAATTATTTGAAAGTATTAAGGCTTTACGCAACAAACTCACAAACTCCGAAGTAGAACAATTATCTGAAAAAGAGGCTAATATTTTAATTCTTCGCTTAATTTTCTCTCGTTACTTGATTGATAGAGGTGTAGATATTTCAACTTTTATTCAAGGAAGTAGTTTAGAGCAAAAGAAACAATGTTTTAATGATTTAATTGCTAATAAAAATTTGCTAAATGATTTTTTTACTCATTTAAAAGAAAGGTTTAATGGTAATTTATTTGATAAAGAAATCAATGTACATGAAACAAGTTTGCAATTAGTTTCAAATATTTTCAAAGGCGATTTTGCCACTTCCCAATTAATGCTATTTGACATATATGATTTTAATATAATACCTGTCGAAACGATTAGTGGTATATATGAGTCTATAATAGACGATGAAAAACGAAAGAAAAATTCGGCAGTTTACACACCTTCTTTTTTAGTTGATTATATTTTAACAGAAACAGTTGATAAACATTTAGATGTAAATTTAGTGCATTGCAAAACACTGGATCCTGCTTGCGGTTCGGGCATTTTTTTGGTACAAACCTTTCGTAGAATAGCTTTTTATACTCAAAAACAAAAAGGTCAACTAAGTGCAGAAGAACTTTGCGCTATTGTCAAAGATAATCTTTATGGCGTAGATAGAGATGTTAGTGCTTTAAATGTTGCCATTTTTTCCTTGTATATCGCAATTTTAGATTTTATTAAACCTATTGAAATTACAAATATTCAATTGCCTAATTTATTGGGAGAGAATTTATTTCGAAATGATTTTTTCAACATAGAGGATACTTTATTTGATGAAGAAGAATTACATCCTTACAATGAACAGTTTAGAAGTATTGCCTTTGATTTTATTTTAGGTAATCCACCTTGGGGTAGTAAAAAAGAACTTAAACATGATAGATTTCATTTAGAATATCTAAAAAAATATCCTAATATTGTATCTGATTATGAAATATCACAAAGTTTCATACTTAGAACAAGAGATTTTAGTGTGTCTACAACAAAATGCGCTTTAATTGTAATATCAAGTGCGTTCCATAGTCTATGGGCAAAAAAATTTAGTAAGTATTTTTTTGAAAATTATAAGGTCAATACAATTTTTGATATGTCAGCAGTAAGGCAGTATGTATTTGATGCAGATGCACCAGCGATTATTGCCTTTTATCAGTATGACAAAAAAAATAAGAATACTGATAATGAAACAATTCATATTGGTGTAAAATATAATTACTATTTAGATAAATTTAAGAAGTTAGTAATTGATAGTCAAGAGATAAAAAAAGTGAAGCAACGTAATTTTTTAAAATACGATTGGCTTCTAAAAGCCACATTATATGGAAATAAATCTGATATGTTTTTTATAGAAAGACTTAATACAACAAATACTATGAGTATAGAGGATTATATTTACCAATATAAAAATAGTATTTTTGTAGGCGGAGGAATACAAAAAAATCAATCTATAAAGGCTAAACGATTTGTTCCTTATTTAGAAGGATTACCAGCAATTGAAAATCAAGAAGTCTTACCGTTATACACAGGGTTAGACGGTAAAAAAATCTTTGAGAAAGAAGATTGTATTATATCGAATGGAAGAATAAAAGAATTATTTTACGGTAGCAGAATTTTATTAAAAGCACGTCCTAAGAAAGAAACATACGTAATAGCATCTTATGTAGAAAACAATAGCGTTTTTAATGAAAAAATCTTTGCTATTAGCTCCACAACAAATAAAAAAGATTTAAAATACCTTTGGGCTATTTTTAATAGTAATTTATTTAGTTATTATCAATTCTTGACCTCTATTTCATGGGGTATATTTATGCCTGAGATAAGCCAAAACGAATATTTGAATTTTCCATATATAGAACCTGAGAATAAAAAAGCATTAGAGTTGTTAGTAGATAAAATTTTTGAATTGCATCAAGAAAAAAATCAAGTCGATAAGATTAAGGAAGATAACTTATTAATATCTATCAATAAAATTATAAATGAAATCTATGAAATAGATGAAATAGAAGCTGATTTGATAGACTATACTTTAAATATTTCTAGGTATGAGTTTCAAAAAGGAAAGCAGCATTTTATTGATAGGCAAGTAGAAATAAGTGAATTAGAAAAATATGCACAACTTTTTTTAGACCATTTTTCAAATTATTACTACGAAGATGAATGCGAATTTTTTAATATAGAAATACACCATAATTCACATTTTACAGCAATGCGATTTATTATTGCTGAACAACCTACAAAAGAAAAGATTAAGTTTATTGATAATGAAGAAATTACTTATCGTTTATTATTTAATAACTTTTCTATGGAGCAATTAAGTAATGATGTATTTGTACAAAAGTACGTAAAAGGTTTTGAAGAAGATGGTTTTTATATTATCAAGCCAAATCAATACAAATATTGGCATCGCGCTATTGCTCAAAACGATATTAATGAATTTATGTCATCACTTTTAAAATCAAACCTCAAAAAACAATATAATGTAGTCTTATGAGTGAAATGAACGCAGATCTCGTCAAGCAAAACAAGTCTTTTGAACGTGTTTTAAAAAAGATAGTGGAGTGTTTGATTGATAATTACAAAGAAATGAATCAACATAGCCTTCCAAAACAACCTGAAAAGACTGATTTGGAAGGTTTTTTGCGTAATGTATATATTCAAAAATATGTAAGACAGAACAAAAGAAAGTACGGATTAGGTCATGTCTTGTTTTTAGTAGAAACGGGCGAAATTGATAAAAAGTATCATAATTCTGGTTATCTTGACATACAAGTACTAAACATTAATATAGAAGATGTTGGAAATGAAGACGAATATTTTACCTTTGAGTGTAAAAGATTAGAAAATAATACCAAAAATCAAGCATATATTGATAATGGCATATTGCGTTTTATAGAAAATAAATATGCCTCCAAAATGCCATTTTCTGGAATGATTGGTTTTGTAGAAAAAGCTAAAAAAGGTATTCCATTTATAGCCAGTGATTTAAAATTAAGAATTGACAAATTACCAACAACAATAAATAAATTCAATTCTATATCCAAAGAAACAGGATTTGAATTTAGCTATCGTTCTAAACACAATAGAATAGAAAATACATCTATTGAATTGACTCATTTATTGTTTGATTTTGAAAAAATATTAAATTCAGAGTAATTAATTCCCATCTTGTACCAGTAAAACTTATTCCACCAAACCCGAACTTTCAATTTCCGATACATTATTCTTCAAAGCAATGATTTCAACGCCAATTTTTATCCAAATCCAGATACAAGGCACGGCTTTGAGTACGAACGGAATGACGAGGCTTTCGCGCAAACTGCGTGGAAATAAATCGGTTGGCGAAAGCGAGGTAAATATAAATGCGGATACAATAAGTATGGTGTCTAATGTAGAAGGTTTTGCTTTTGTAAAATACCACAACGCCGCACCAGTAATGGCGATGACAAACGTAGGCGATTCAGCTTTGTGGTTAAAAATAACCATCCAAATCAAGGTCGCGGCGACCACGCCGATTCTATATTTTTTTATTTCAAAATAAGGATATAAAAGCCCAAGTATGATGAAAATCGAAGCGCCAATCGCCAATATTTCTTTTTTGGCAACTACGCCAAACCAAGTTTGAAACCAAGCCATGACGGACAATCCGCTCGAATCCGAATAATCCTGCGCCAACATAACCCACCAATTTTGATATTGCCAAAGCAATTGCGACCAACCGACAAAAAGCATCGGCACAAACGCCAACCATGTGATGTGAAAAGCACTCCACGCCACGCCACGCCAACGATTTGGGTAATACAAAACCCATATAAATGCTACGATTGGAAAAATTTTGATGTAGGTCGCTATGCTCAATAAAAAGGTAGCGCGCGGCATATTGTCGCGTTCGAGATCTGAATAAGCCAAGAGCAACAGCCCAGCGAGCAAGGCATTTGATTGGTCGTTTTGAACGGCGGTCATCAACTCCAAGAGGACAAACCAACTCATGCGTGTGCGAATAGAAAGCGAAAAAGGCAAACTACGGATTCCGTACCAAAGCACGATGGCGTTGAGTACGTTCCATAAGCTAAGTCCCACAATATCAGGCAGATACGCAAAAGGCATCATCAGCAAAGCAAATGTAGGGGCGTATTTATAAAGGTCGAAATGAACTTCGTTGTAGTGAATATATAGATTTTGGTGTTGCCAAAGGTGCAGAAACGATTGCTTAAAAATCGTATAATTGTTGTAATGCGAGGTCAATACATCGCCCATCATTTTGTTGCGGCCTTGCAGGACGTCCAACACACTTGTCAGCAAAGCCAAGATTGCAAACAAGATAGCCGCAACATTCAAAGTTGCTTTTTGAGCAATAAAATTGTATATATTTTTAAACATAGCCATTAATTTTGAAGCAGTTGATTCTGCAGCTCAAAAGTAGTACTATATTTTAGAAAAGAAAAGAAAAATAAAAAGACAATGGGCAATAGACAAAAATTGTCAATTGCCCATTGAATATTTTTTATAAAAAAGACTAATTTAACTAATTTAACTAACCGACTAATTTAACTAACCCTTTTACCACCCGTCGCCATCAATCATATTACCCAAACTGCCCAATATACTGCCTTCTTCTTTGCGACCACCACCAGTGATGCCACTATATTGTACAATTCGGCTCGCCAATCGGCTAATCGGAATGGTCTGAATCCAAACCGTTCCTGGGCCACGAAGCGATGCATAAAACATACCTTCACCGCCAAAAATCACGTTTTTCACGCCTTTCACAAATTCAATATCGTAATGCACATCTTTCGTAAATGCTACGATGCAACCTGTATCGACCCGTAACACTTCGCCAGCTTGCAACTGTCGCTCAATCACGTGACCGCCCGCGTGTACGAACGCCATGCCGTCGCCTTCGAGTTTTTGCATGATGAAGCCTTCGCCACCAAATAAACCAGTGCCGAGCTT
>JAYUJV010000461.1:0-2261 GCA_043764975.1 Saprospirales bacterium | reverse complement strand
TTTAGGGACTATGCCAGAGATGGACTAAATTTATTAGCACTAATTATCAGAGATCAGGACGTGCCGCACGACATCAAAGACAACATTAATATTTATTTCAAAACCATTCTTTCTGAAAAAGCGATGTATCGAACGGCCGATTTTTTAAAAGATGTCTTAAATATTTTATTAGAAACCGCCAGTACAAAAGCCCAATTGACAGAGGTAATACATAACATCAACAATGTGCTTGCGCTGTTGGAGAAAAAATATAAAAATCAAAGTTATTATACAAATTATTATATTGGTCCAATCAATGAACTTTTAGCGGAAGCGCAACAGAAATATACAATGACGATGAAGTGAATTGGTTGAATTGGTTGAATTGGTTGAATTGGTTGAATTGGTTGAATTGGGAAATTGGTTGAATTGGTTGAATTGGTTGAATTGGGAAATTGGTTGAATTGGGAAATTGGTAAATTGGTAAATTGGTAAATTGGTAAAAAATCAAAAATTATTAAAATGAAAAATACATTTATCTTATTTTTTTTATTCATAAATAGCTTTTTATTCGCGCAAAGCGTTGATTTAGAAGCATTTAAACAAATGAGAATCCGTAGTATTGGCCCAGCAGGAATGAGTGGGCGAATCACGGCCATTGATGTAAACCTTAGTAACGACGCTGAAATTTATGCTGGTGCGGCGAGTGGCGGTGTGTGGCGCTCACGAACTGGCGGCATAGATTGGGAGCCGATTTTTGATAAAGAAGCGACACAATCCATCGGCGCGATCAAGATAAATCAACACAATTCAGCTGAAATTTGGGTCGGGACTGGCGAAGGCAATCCACGCAATTCGTTGAATAGTGGTCGTGGTATTTATAAGTCAATTGACGCTGGTAAAACTTGGAAATGTATGGGCTTGGAAAACACAAAAACTATACATCGCATCATCATCAATAAAGACAATTCGGATATTGTACTCGTAGCAGCACTCGGTTCGGCTTGGGGGGCAAATGACGATAGAGGCGTTTTTAAAACAACTGACGGTGGCAAAACATGGCGTAAAATACTGTATATCAACAACTTAACTGGTTGTGCCGATATGGTAGTAGATCCTACGAACCCTAATAAAATCATCGCTGCTATGTGGGAACACCAGCGTAAACCTTGGAATATGCAATCGGGCGGCAAAGGTTCGGGGCTTTACATTACGTATGATGGTGGCGAGCATTGGGAGCGCAAAACCGAAAAAGACGGCTTGCCGAAAGGCGATTTGGGGCGTATCGGTATGGCATTTAGCCAAAGTAAACCAAACGTGATGTATGCTATTGTAGAGGCTAAAGACAATGCTTTTTATCGCTCAGACGATGCAGGTTCGACGTGGAAAAAAGTGAGCGAAAAGGATTTTGGCAATCGTCCATTTTATTATTCTGAAATATACGTAGATCCTAAAAATGAAAACCGAGTATATAGCATTTATTCCGTCATTTCGCGTAGTGAAGATGGCGGTAAAAATTGGGAAACATTGGTGCCATACAACGGCGTTCACCCCGATCACCATGCGCTTTGGATTCATCCCGATAAGCCAGATTTTATGATAAACGGTAACGATGGCGGCTTGAACATCACGCACGATGGCGGCAAAACTTGGCGTTTTGCAGAGAATATCCCAGTTGGTCAATTTTATCATGTCAATATCGACAATGCGGTGCCGTACAATCTTTATGGTGGTTTGCAAGACAATGGCTCATGGGTTGGCCCAAGCAATGTGTGGCGCAACGGCGGGATTCGGAACAGCGATTGGCAAGAGTTGTACTTCGGCGATGGCTTCGATGTCGCGCCTCGAACTGACGATAATCGCTTCGTTTTTGCGATGTCGCAAGGCGGAAATATCGCACAAGTCGATAAATTGACTGGTAATAACGTGTTTATACAACCGCAACATCCACAAAATACGAAGCTGCGTTACAACTGGAACGCTGGCTTTTCGATAGATCCTTTTCAGCCGAAAGGCTTATATTATGGCTCTCAGTTTTTGCATCGAAGCAAAGACGCAGGGCAAAACTGGGAGATTATTTCGCCAGATTTGACGACAAATGACACGACTAAACAACACCCCGAACTTAGCGGTGGACTCACGCCCGATGCCACAAATGCCGAAAACCATTGTACTATATTGGCGATTGCACCAAGTCCTTTGGATCAAAATGTAGTTTGGGTCGGCACGGACGATGGCAACGTGCAACTCACGCGAGATGGTGGCAAAACTTGGGAAAATTT
>JAYUJV010000460.1:0-6009 GCA_043764975.1 Saprospirales bacterium | reverse complement strand
ATTATAAGTATCACGAGTTTTTTGATGCCGACGGAAAAATAATTATTGCAGATATCGGACATTTTGAGAGCGAACAATATACAATTTCATTGCTTTTTGATGTTTTATCAAAAAAATATAGTACTTTTGCACTCTATTGTACTGAGGTAAACACAAATCCAGTACACTACATATGATAACACACTGATTATCAATATTTTATTTAAAAAATAAGAAAAATTAATGTTGTAATTTTTTAAATTTTTGGTGTAAAAATTGAATAAACAAGATTTTTTTCATTTTTCGTTCAAATAAGCAATTGACAATTTGCAAAGAGCACTTTTTATTCGTGCTAAAATTGCCTATTGTTTATTGCCAGTTCTAATCGAAAAATAAACAAATCTTGGATTTTATACCTAAATTAAAAATACCTTAACGATTCCTTATTTTTAAATAAAAAACCAAAAAAAGTATTTTCTAAAATTCAAATCATACCAATAAAAGATGGCGGCAGCTAAAGATCAAAGTATTGCGGAAAAGCTCAAACTCATGTATGAACTACAAGTCATTGACTCTGAGTTGGATCAAATCCAAATTTTGAAAGGAGAACTTCCGATAGAAGTAAGTGACCTCGAAGATGAAATTGAAGGACTACTAAAGCGCTCTACCAATATCGGCGGTCATGTGAAAGAGGCTGAAACGGAAATAGCGAAGCACAACGTCAATATCAAAGAAAGCGAAAGTAACATCGTGCGCTATACCAAGCAATTGGATAACGTAAAAAACAATCGTGAATATGAGGCTTTGACAAAAGAAATTGAGAGCCAAACGCTCGAAATCCAATTGTCGCAAAAGCGTATTCGTGAGCAACAAGTAATCTTGACACAAAAGCAAGAAACCTTGACAGCAACCGATTTGCGCCTAAAACAAAAAAACAAAGACCTCGACAACAAGCGTGTGGAGTTGGCTCAAATCATTGAGAAAACAGAAAAAGAAGAAGAAAAACTAAACAAACGCATCGAAAAAGCACGTAAAAAAATCGAAGAACGCCTCTTGAAGGCTTACGACAAAACACGTGGCTCTTATCGCAATGGCTTGGCTATCGTGACCTTGGAGCGTGATGCTTGTGGCGGTTGTTTCAACAAAATTCCACCTCAAGTTCACCTTGAAGTAGGTTTGCGCAAAAAAATCATCGCTTGCGAACATTGCGGTCGTATCTTGGTAGATAACGACATCTTGAACGCACTCGACGAAGTAACCATCGCAGCCAAAGACGAAGTAATCATTGCAGAATAAAATATGCTGATTTTAATACAAAAGACCGCTTAGAAACGTATGTTTCTAAGCGGTCTTTTGTATTGTTTAGCCTTTAAATAACTTCACTTAGAATACAATTTAATATATGACGTGCTATCGTCTTTCGTAACATCTCTTTTCTGTCTATGAATAAAATTTGCACCGTTACTTTTTGAATACTCGAATTCAAAATCATTTTCATACGAATAACGCACCAATTCCCTTGGGTTTGCTAAAATATACGCATTATTAGTAATGTCACTTTTTGAATAGAAATAAATCCTTCTTTCTACAAATTTATAATCAATCCCCTTTAAAAGTTCGCAAGCAAAGCTATCCAATGTATTTATTTGATTTTTTGACTTTTTAAAACCAGCAACTAAGTAATAATCGTCATAAAAAACATTGCCATAATATGATGTATCACATCTGTTGGGCTTATTTACCGCAGAAAACGACTCTATTCCAAAATTTTCAATTTTTGAAATATGCTTTTCTTCTACATTGTTACTTAATGAGAGCATTATCATCACAGTAATTAAATATTTTAGTATCATATACCATATTGGTATTGAGACTAAAATAATTGCAATTATTTTTATTTTTTTCATGTTTTCATTTGAATAATAACGCAATTATTAACCATAGACTTCCAAATCACTTCTTTTCATACAATAAACCCAGCTCAGTTTTATACTTTTCCAAAATGATACTGCGCCTAATTTTTAGCGTAGGCGTCAGTTCGCCACCTGCCATAGTCCACTCCTCGAATAGTAGATGGAAGCGTTGTATTTTTTCGTGGTTTGCAAGGTCTTCGTTGAGCGTAAACATCAATTTATTAAAAAATTTCTCTACTTTTGGGTTGATGACCATATATTGAGGGCCAGTCCAATGTACTTTATTTTCGATGCACCAACGTTTGAGTTGTACAAAATTCGGCACAATCAGCGCCGACACAAAAGGCTGATTGGCGCCCACCACCATACATTGCTCTACGTATGGCGAAGCGCGCAAGTGATTTTCGAGGTATATCGGCGACACATATCGCCCATGTGAGGTCTTGAAAATATCTTTTTTTCGATCCGTCAGCTGCAAAAATTTCTTGAATACGATTTTGCCAATATCGCCAGTCCGAAACCAACCATCGGGATTGAGTACGGCATCAGTTTCTTCCTTTTTTTCAAAATAACCCATCATCACATTCGGGCCTTTTACGAGGATTTCGCCTTCGCCGCTTTCGTTGGGCGCATCTATGCGCAATTGCACGCCAGCGAGCAACATACCAACTGTACCGAAGCGCACACCGCCAGGCTCGAAACGATTGAAGGCGATGACTGGCGAAGTTTCGGTCATGCCATAGCCTTCTCGAATCTGAATCCCAGCGGCCGAAAACAAACGGCCAAGCTTTGGTTGCAAAGCTGCCGCACCGACCACCACGCCTTCTACTCGCCCACCAAGTGCCGCGCGCCAATGCCGATACACCAACAGGTCTGCGATTTTTCGTTTCAAAATATCGCCTATATTTTCCTGATTAAAACCATCGTAAGATTCGCCAACGACGATTGCCCAATTGATTATTTTTTGAAAAAAAAGATTTTGTTCATCACGTTTTTCGAGAATCTTGTCATACGACTTTTCAAAAAGCCTTGGCACGCTACTAAAATAATGCGGCCGCACGCTACGCATGGTTTCGCTAAGTTGCTCTATATCAGCCACATAGTGCAGCGAAGAACCAGCTGCCATGTATGTAAACGTGACCACGCGCTCAAAAATATGGCTCAACGGCAAAAAACTTAGCACCGTTTTTGTGGCATCAATCGGGATCATGGGCAAAATAGATTTTATGTTGCTCACGATATTGGCATGGCTCAACATCACGCCTTTGGGCGCAGCCGTAGTGCCAGAAGTATAAACGATGGTGGCTAATTCGCTTGGTAAAATACTGTTTTTGAGGGCATCGAGTTCTTGCAAATCAAGCGCATCGGGTGCGCAAGCGTAAGTCGAAAAATCTTCTTCCATCAAAAAAATACGCTTCAGATTCGGCAACGAAAACCGCAATTCTTCGATGCGCGCACGCTCGGATTCGTTGCTCACAAAGGCGTATTTGATAGCGCATTGGCTAAATATGTACTCCAACTGGTACGCATTTACGTTGTTGTGCAACGGCACAACGACCGCGCCGATTTGTAGAATCGCCACATCCAAAATATTCCAATACGGCGAACTCGACTCGGACATGAGTGCGATTTTATCGCCTTTTTGCACGCCCATATTTAGTAAACCTACACTGATTTCTTGCCTAAGCGCAATACATTGTGCCGTACTAAAATGTTGCCATTGTCCGTTTTTTTGGTACGCCAACGCTACTTTTTGAGGGTAACGAAACGCCTGAAAATCTAAGATGTCAAAAAGTCTTGTAAAATCCATGCTCTTTTTATTCTTTAAGTAAATAATTTGCAAAAATTCAAAAGTACAATTTATAAAATATCAAAGGTACAAAAAAATGGCCGTACATTACGTACGGCCATTCGTTTTAAAGTTCGTAATTTCTTACAAATACTTCAATCTTTCGCTTTCCTTTGCCTCCTGCTGATAGTTGCATATCATGTCTATCGACAATCCAACCGTAACGTTCAGCGTACTCATCAATGATTTCTGATGGGTAGCAAGTCAATAGAAACTTGCCTTCTAAATTTGAACAAATCTCTAACAACGCTTTAAAGTCTTCCAATGAATAACCTTTATAATGACCCATATCTGCATTGAAATATGGTGGGTCAATGAAATGAAATACGTCTGGTGCATCGTGACGCGTTAATACGTAAAGCGCATCTCTGCTTTCAATAAACGTATTTTTCAAACGATTTTCAAAATCAGTTGTAAACCTTCCTACCTTATTATTGTACGTAGTAACAGGTTTGTTTGAAGTAACTGGCGAGTTCATTTGGTTACCCAAAATTGAAAACATTGAAGTATTCGCTAAATAATAGAAAGCCCACGCCCTTTTTAGCTTACCGAACAACTCAGGATGTTGGCGAATAATACAAGCCTGATCGTGATTTAAACGTGAAAACTTTGATGACTTAATCAGCGTTTCAAGTAGCTTGAACCGCCGTTTAGACATATCATAAAAATTAGAAACGAATCCATCGAGGTCATTAATAACTTCGATTTCAGACGGTTCTTTTGTCCAATAGAGTGCGCCACCGCCTACGAAGGCTTCGACATACTTTTTATGTATTGGAATTAATGGAAAAATTTTGGGCAGCAACAGTTGCTTACCTCCCCAATACGAAACTGGAGGTCGAAGGTGTATAGTAACCTTCGGTCGATTTACTTTTATCATAGCACGGTTTAAGAGTGATAAAAAATTAAAAATATATTAAAATCTTGTATTTCTACAAGTAACTTACATGAATTTCGACCTTTGTATAGTTTTGGTCAGGCACAGTTTTTATACAATAAATATCTCCATTTGGTAAAAAATCAACGTGTGCCGTTGTAACACATTTCAAGCCATTGTTGGGCGTAACACCATGAAATTTAGCGCAAACACTCATTTGTGTTTCGGGTGTAAATGCAATTGGAAGCGTGCAAGCTAACTCTCTAAATGCGTTTAAAGACTGTCCTTGAGCATTTATGAACGTTTGCGATGCCATCAATTGAAAAGTCAAAGTTTTAACAGATGCTTGTTTTTTAAACACGAAAGGTGTACTTAGCGTCCATCCATTTTGCATCGTTGGCTGGATATTACTCGTCTGTTTTGAATCAATTAATAGCTTTTCAACGGCGACTGGCAATCTATTAACCAAAGAGGTATCAATACCTACCTGCGACAACTCTTGTACAATTACCTTGCGAATTTCGTGCGTATCATGTACCTGTTGATTGGCATAAATTCGAGGCGAAGCATAAGAAATGTCAAGTATGAACTCAAGTGGAGAACCTGATGGAACTGTAACACTTTGCTGAACTGGCACTTTCAATATTTCATAATTGAATATAATATATCCTTCAGATACGTCATATTCTTCATATCCATTTGCACTGCTAACAAGCGTTATTTCACAACCACTCAATATCAAATATCCATTGTATGCCTTACACAAACCTTCTACAATACCTCTGAAAGCATCGCCATAAGCATCTTGCAAAAAATCAAAATCATCGTTCCTTAAAAGGAATCCACCAGTGAAAAATCTTGCTCTATTCATTTTAAAAAGGAATTAATTTGTATCTTTTACCTGCAATTTTATACTTGTTTATCAAGCTATTTATATAAGGTATAGTGAGGTTTGTTAAAATATTTTGAGGTATCCACACCTCAAATTCTACATAGTCAATCACGTCTGCTTCTGCTAAAATATATGGTTCAGCAACATTTTCTGAATCAAAATAAACATACTCCGTGGTAGGTTGATTTTCGGCGATGTAGTAAATGTGAAAATTATTAAATGCAATCAATGTAGAATCTTTGATATAAATTCGTCGCAATACCGTATCGTAAGCATCATTCAAAACGTGTTCTAAATACACAACTTGACCATTGAATGACAAATCATATCGAGTTTTTTTTCCGTATAAATGGAATTGAAAATTGATTGATTGTAATGGTTGTAAAAGACTCTCCAACCAAGATACTTGTTTTTGATTTCGGATTTTTGTTGGTATCAAAGACTTTACAACCCCAATAATATTCAGCTTCAAATTTGTCATATAATGGTGTAATTTATT
>JAYUJV010000459.1:0-6016 GCA_043764975.1 Saprospirales bacterium | reverse complement strand
TTAAATGATTATTTTTGACAAAAATAGAATTAATACATCAAAATACAATGTTTTAAGCTAAGATTTTTTTGAAAAAAAATAAAAACGTATTTATTTCTGATTCAAAATTATATTTCTCAATCAAAGTAATAAGGCAGAATATAAAATCAAAGCCTTTGTTTTACGTGTCGTAAAATAAAGGCTTTTGAAAAAATAAAAATTAAAGATATTAGTTTGTTTGGATAATTATCAGGCTGTTGTCTCGACTTGAATACTTGATACTAAGATACTTAATACTTTTAGAAACAAAATCATCTTAATGTTTAAAATGTCTTACGCCAGTCATCATCATGGCCAAGCCGACGCTATCGCAATAATTGATGCTGTCTTGATCTTTTACTGAGCCACCTGGTTGACTGACCGCCACGATACCTGCTTCAAAGGCAATCTGAACACAATCGGGGAAAGGGAAAAAGGCTTCAGAAGCCATCACTGAACCTTTTAGGTCAAATCCAAAATGATGTGCTTTGCCGATGGCGTGTTCCAGACTATCCACACGCGAAGTCTGTCCGCAACCCATGCCTAACAATTGACCGTTTTTGACGAGCGCAATACCATTCGACTTCAAGTGTTTTACGCACTTAATGGCGTATATCAAATCCGACAATTCGGTATCGTTGGGCGTAGCGCGCGTGACTGATTTTAGTTCTTCTTTGGTTTCGCTCATGTAGTCAAAATCCTGCTCTATCACGCCATTCAAAAGGCTTCTGAATGAGCGTTTTTGGACATAAAAGTCTTTGATTCTGAGCAAAGTACGTTGTTTTTTCTGTTGTAACAAAGCCAAAGCATCGTCATCAAAATCTGGTGCAATCAAAACTTCGTAAAAGAGGTTATTGATGGCTGACGCGGTTGCTAAATCAATACGCGCATTACAAATCAAAATGCCGCCAAATGCCGAAATTGGATCCGACGACAAGGCAGTTTCCCACGCTTCTAAGATAGTAGGGCGCGTCGCGATACCGCAAGCGTTGGTGTGTTTCAAGATAGCAAACGTAGGCGCATCGTTGCGAAATTCCGCCATGAGGCACACGGCCGCGTCTATGTCCACGAGGTTGTTGTACGAGATTTCTTTGCCGCCCAAGCGGTCAAAAATAGCATCTATATCGCCGTAAAAAACTGCTGATTGATGCGGGTTTTCGCCATAGCGCAAAGGATAAGACTGGTGCATACTTTGCTTGAACACAATGTCGCCACTGCCTTGATTGAAGTAGGCAAAAATCTTTGCATCGTAGTGAGAAGATACTTTGAAAGCTCTACGCGCAAGTTCTTTTCGGTCTTCGAGATCCGTAAAAGCGTCTTTTTCTTTCAAGATATTTAAAAAATACTCATATTCGCCACTTGACGGCACGACCACAACGTCGTTGAAATTTTTTGCCGCAGCACGTATCAAAGAAATACCGCCAATGTCAATTTTTTCGATAATTTCAGCCTCGTCTTTTGTCTGCGCCAGCGTTTCCTCAAAAGGATATAAATCCACGATGACTAGGTCTAACTCAGGGATGTCGTATTGCGCCAATTGCGCTCTATGTATAGGCTCGCGACGCGCCAATAATCCACCAAATATTTTTGGGTGCAAGGTCTTCACGCGACCATCCAAGATAGACGGATACGAAGTCAATTCCTCCACGGCTATAACTGGAATCCCGAGCGACTCTATGAACGTTTGTGTGCCGCCAGTTGAATATAGTTTTACGCCTTTTTGGTGCAAAATACGTATAATAGGCTCTAAGTTATCTTTATAATAAACAGATATGAGCGCAGATTGAATTTTCTTTCGCATAGTTTTCCTCCATTTTATTTGAAATAATGCGCAAAGGTAGCAATTATATACAAAGCAATAAGCGATTGTTTTGGAAAATATGTATATTTGTTGAGATTCTAAAAATACAATAAAATTGCTACAAATAGAGTTTTAAAATTACTAATATTTAGGCATCATTCGAGTAAATAGTAAATGTGTAGCTTTTCATCTTTTCAGTTTCAATAAGCAACACACAATCGGTAATAAGTAACGATTTTCGGTAAATTTGCTTATCGCTTATTGCAAATTCTACTGAACACCAAGCAATTCTTTAAAATTAAACTCTTCTTGATAAATGGCTAAATTGTTACCTAAAATATATATTATCCTCTTTTAATTTTCTTTTGAAAAAATGCGCTATGAAAAATACAGTTGGTTTAATTTCTTTTTTTGAAAAAAAAATAATCTTCTATTTTATTTTTTCGATACTAATATGCACAACTACACTCGCCCAATCTGTCTTGATTTCGGACGATGTTTCGGTGCGCAACGATGCAGGATATGTGATTGTAGGCAAATTCAAAGAAAAAACCTTACTTTTTCGTGATCGTGTCTTGTCTTTTGAGATACAAGCCTACGACAACCAAATGCACTTGGATTGGAAAAAAAACTTGGCCATAGATAGCAGACGTGGCAATGTGATGGATGTCGTGGCTGGCAAGGATTGCTTTACGGCCATCGTAAAGTATAAGTTACGTGGAAATACGCAAATAAAACTGCATCGCTATAACGCTGAGGCAAAAGAAATTGACACCATAAGTGTAAAGGATTATGGGCAGCGCTACACCTTACCTGCACCGCAGTCAGTCATGTCAGAAGATAAAACGAAATTGCTGATTTATAATATCCTCGAAGACCAGCAGATAGAAGCAACGGTGGTGGATTTAGAAAACAACAAAATCGTTTGGGATCAAGTCATTACGACGCAACATACAGATTTGAAAAGAATGTTAAAACATTGTAGTATCGACAATTATGGTAGTATTCACTTTGTTTTTTTTGATGAAAAATCATTAGGCATTTTTAAAAGTGAAGATGATTTTTTTGAAATATTAGAATATGGCCCAGGCTATGCCTCCGTGACAAACCAACTCGTAGAGATAAAAAATTATCATGTCTATGACCAAGCCTTCAAGTATGACAATGTCAATCATCGTTTGCTTTGTGCAGGGCTGTATTCGGACAAAAACAGGGAAAAGGCCGTCGGATATTTTACCTTTAATCTAAGTACCACGCATCCTGAAGCGTATCAAATACTATTCGTGCCATTCGATGATGCTTTTATAGCCAGTACTTTGGGCAAAGAAGAAACAACGCAAAAAGGAATCATGGACAGTAAGATACAAGATTTGGTACTCCGAAAAGATGGTGGCGTGTTGTTACTACTAGAAGAAGTGCGTCGATTAGAGCGTACCTCTAACCTCACTTCACGCTCAAGTTTCAATAACAGCGCGATGATGCACATCACGACGGATTATTATTATGAAGACATATTGGCTATCGCCGTCAATCCCGATGGCTCGGAACAATGGAAAAACGTGCTGCACAAACGGCAGTTTTCGCAAGACGATGATGCTATTTTTTCATCGTATGGCGTTTTCAAAACGCCTTCTGGCCTACGTCTTTTATACAATGACGAAATCAATGTCGAAACTACCACAAGTGCCTATCAGTTGCGTGGCAATGGTAGCATGGAGCGCAACACCATATTTAGTACCGACAGGCAAGATGTGTTTTTGCGCTTCCGTGATGCGTTGCAAGTATCAAGCAACGAGGTCATTGTGCCAAGTGAATATAGAGCAGAACTAAAACTGGTTCGGATTCGATTTTGAGTGATAAGTAATGGTACATACATAAACAAGGTCACACAGTACTACTTTTATTAAAAAAAGTTGCTCACAGATAGCACAGATTAACACAGATAAGCGTAGCCTTATATACGTCTGTGTTAATCTGTGTTTTCTGTGAGAAAAAATTTAATCACCACGTGCAACAAATAAGTAATAGCGCATATAATACAAACGTATTTGAGGCCACAAAACAGTATTTATGGCTTCGCAAAACAATCTTTTTATTAAAATAATGGTAAAAAAGAACTTACAAAGTCTTATCGGCGCTGCTGATAAGACTTTTTTTGTAATAATGTATTTTTTTTACGATTATTTAACACCAAATATTGTTCTGAGTATTAAAAAGTTGTATCTTTGCACTCGTTTTCAAGAAAGAAGTATATTGTCGTTCATTTTCAAGGAGATAAATATATAATTTTTTTGATAATCGTTAAAAATTAAAGAAACTTGCACAATATTTGTAATGTGTAATGTATTCATTCATAAAAGTATTTTATAAAAATAATTAGATAAATTCGTCATGGCAAAAGATCTTAGATTTACGCGGAATATCGGTATTGCAGCCCATATTGACGCAGGTAAAACGACGACTACAGAGCGTATCTTGTTCTACACTGGTGTTAATCACAAAATCGGTGAAGTTCACGAAGGTGCAGCTACAATGGACTGGATGGAGCAAGAGCAAGAGCGTGGTATCACGATCACTTCTGCTGCAACGAAATGTACTTGGACTGTAGCCGATCAGAAATACGACTTCAACATTATTGACACACCTGGTCACGTGGATTTTACGGTAGAAGTAAACCGTTCACTACGTGTATTAGATGGTCTTGTATTCTTGTTTTCAGCAGTTGACGGTGTAGAGCCTCAATCTGAAACAAATTGGCGTTTGGCAGACAACTACAAAGTGCCACGTATTGCTTTCGTAAACAAGATGGACCGTGCAGGTTCTGATTTCTTTATGGTGGTAAAAGACATGCGCGCTAAGTTGGGTACAAACGCAATTCCACTTCAAGTACCAATCGGAAACGAGGAAACTTTCAGAGGCGTTGTAGATTTGATTTCTGGTAAAGCAATCATCTGGAACGAAGCTGACCAAGGTGCAACATTCACTGAAATCCCAGTTCCTGAGGATTTGGTAGAAATCGTAGCTGAAACACGTGGACAATTAGTTGAAGAAATCGCTTCTTATGACGATACTTTGATGGAAAAATATTTTGAAGATCCAGAATCTATCACAGTAGAAGAAATGCGTAAAGCAATTCGTGCTGCGGTATTGGATATGAAGATGACTCCAGTAATGTGTGGTTCTGCATTCAAGAACAAAGGCGTACAGGCTTGCTTAGATGCAGTTTGTTACTTTATGCCATCTCCGATGGATATTGAAGGTATCGTAGGTACTCACCCTCGTACAGAGGAGCAAGTAGTGCGTAAGCCAAGTGTAGATGAGCCATTCGCTGCCTTAGCATTTAAGATTGCAACCGATCCTTTCGTAGGTCGTTTGTGTTTCATACGCGTTTATTCGGGTTCATTGGATGCGGGTTCTTATGTATATAATACACGTAACGAAAGTAAAGAACGTATCTCTCGTTTGTATCAGATGCACGCAAACAAGCAACAGCCAATTGATCGCGTAGAAGCGGGTGATATTTGTGCTGCGGTAGGTTTCAAAGACATCCGTACAGGTGATACACTTTGTGATATAGACAAGCCAATCGTATTGGAATCTATGGTTTTCCCTGAGCCGGTAATCGCAATCGCGATTGAGCCTAAAACTCAGAAAGACTTAGATAAATTGGGTATGTCTTTGGCTAAATTGGCCGAAGAAGATCCAACGTTCCGTGTACGTTTCGATGAAGACACTAACCAAACCATCATTAGTGGTATGGGTGAATTACACTTAGAGATCATCGTTGACCGTTTGCGTCGCGAGTTCAAGGTAGAGTGTAACCAAGGTGCGCCTCAAGTAAACTACAAAGAAGCATTGACGAAGGTTGTAACACACCGCGAGAAGTTGAAAAAACAATCAGGTGGTTCGGGTTTATTCGCGGATATGGAATTTGAGTTAGGCCCTGCAGATCAAGATTTCTTAGATAGCGACGATTTCAAGAGCGGCAAGAAAAAACTTCAATTCAAGTGGGACATCGTAGGTGGTTCTATCGACAAGAACTACATGAAGCCAGTTACAGACGGTTTCACATCTATGATGAACAACGGTATCTTGGCGGGTTACAACATCGACTCGATGAAAGTACGCGTATTTGATGGTTCGATGCACTCAGTGGATTCAAAGCCATTGGCATTTGAATTGTGTGCAAAAGAAGGT
>JAYUJV010000458.1:0-2276 GCA_043764975.1 Saprospirales bacterium | reverse complement strand
ATATCTTTGTGGCAAAAATACGATAAAAAATTATTGTATTTCACATTTTTATTTTTCTACCTAAATATTTATAATCATGGGTTTAAAAATTAAAATCACGCGTACCAAAAAATCTCGCTTGAGCGAGGTTAATTTTGATGACATACCTTTTGGTAAAGTGATTTCTGACCACATGTTCGTTGCCGATTACAAAAATGGCAAGTGGACAAATGCTCGCATCGTGCCATTCAAACGATTCCCGATGTCGCCTACAAACTTGACTTTACATTACGGTCAAGCGATTTTTGAAGGTGCAAAAGCAACAAAACTAAAAGACGGAACGCCAGTTTTATTTCGCCCAGAGATGCACGTGGAGCGCATGAATGCTTCTGCTACACGAATGTGTATGCCGAACATCACGTCCGAAGTGTTTTTAGGCGGACTCAAAAAACTAATCGAGATTGATGCCGATTGGATTCCGAATGGCGATAATACTTCACTTTACATACGACCATTTATGTTTGCGACTGGCGAATATTTTGGCGTACAAGCATCTGATACTTACCGTTTTATTATTTTTACTGGCCCTGTTGCGGCTTATTATACCAAACCAGTGAGCTTGATTGCCGAAACGACTTACGTTCGTGCAGCAATAGGTGGTACTGGCGAGGCGAAATGTGCTGGCAATTATGCAGGTTCATTAGAGCCAGTGCGACAAGCGCGCGAAAAAGGTTATGACCAGATTTTATGGCTCGATGGAAAAGAATTTAAGTATATCCAAGAAGTAGGCGTCATGAATTTGTTTTTTGTGATCAACGATAGAGTCGTAACGCCGATTACGGATGGTGCAATTCTGAAAGGCATTACTAGAAATACTTTTTTACACATCTTGAAAGAAAAAAATATCCCTTGCGATGTCCGTTTGGTTACGATTGACGAAATCGTGGAGGCGCACAAAGCAGGAACACTACAAGAAGCGTTTGGAGCTGGTACAGCGGCCGTCGTTTCTCAAATTTCGGATATAACTTATATGGATTACAAAATGGTATTGCCAGCGGTGGAAACGCGTAAAATTTCGCAAATGCTTTACCACGAACTCAGCGGTATTCGTAGCGGCGAAATAGAAGATACGAATGGTTGGATTGTGCCAATTGTGATGGAACATGAGATGGCTTAAAGTCCCACCCAACCCTCCCAAAGGGAGGGAGAAAGACAGAGAAACTTTCCACTCTTTAATTAAAGTAATTAAGGAAATAACTGCAAAATTTTGATTTTCAGTTAGTTATGATATTAATAAATATTTATAAAACCTATTTTGATTGATTTCAAAATAGGTTTTTTTTATTTTGTGTTAATTTGATAAGTTGTAAGCGAAATGTCTTTGAGATATGATTTCAATTCATTTGAATTTGAATACATCTTGGATATTGGCCAAATAAAATTTGGGTATAAAAATTAAGGCGTATAAAGTTTGTATTGTTAGATTTGAACACTTAACTTTGATTTTAAAATAATAAAAACGCATGATAAAAATGAAATATTTTACCTTATTACTCGCATTTTGCTTCGTACAATGCGCCACACCAAACCATAATATGACGACAGAAGCAATAAAAATACACGCTTTTCGCTTAAAACCAAATGAGGATTTGAAAAAGCAAATTGACCAATATGTAAAGCAAAACAACATAGAAGCAGGTTGGATTATGACTTGCGTGGGTAGTTTGACGCAATATAACTTGCGCTTTGCCAATCAACCTACGGGCGCAAAAGGCAACGGTCATTTCGAGATTGTGAGCCTTGTCGGTACATTGAGTGTGAACGGTTCGCACTTGCACCTAAGCGTGAGCGATAGCCTCGGCCAAACCATCGGTGGACATTTGATGAACGAAAACTTGATTTATACCACCGCCGAAATCGTGATCGGAGAAAGCAAAAAACACGTTTTTGCCAGAGAAAAAGACGGCTCTACGCCTTGGGAAGAGTTGCAGGTGCGGGAGAAGAAGTGAAATTTTGATAAGTTTATTTAATAATAAAACATTGATAATCAGTGTTTTATGAATTTTTAAATACTAAAATAAATTCATGATTAGGAAATTTAATAAAGAACAAGCTCAAAAAGTAAAAGAAACGCTTGATGCTATTTTGTTGCCGCTTTCTTACAATAGTAAAATTACAAAAGATAGTGAAGGAGTGCATTATATGTATGATTTGAATAATACTTATAAAATTGAAATTTCCTATAATAAAGAACATCAACGTATTAGCTCTTTTGATTATGAAATTATTATTGAAGA
>JAYUJV010000457.1:0-2277 GCA_043764975.1 Saprospirales bacterium | reverse complement strand
CAACAAATTTTTGGAAATTGGTTGGCCACTACTCTACTCCGCTGGATTTATGGCTATCGCTTCACGGATTTAGGGCCGTTCAGAGCCATCACTTGGGCCGCTTATCAGCAACTTGGTATGGAAGATAAAAATTATGGTTGGACGGTAGAAATGCAAGTGAAAGCCGCCAAACAAAAACTTCGCTGTACCGAAGTCGCCGTTACTTATCGCAATCGGATTGGTGTCAGTAAGGTATCAGGTACTATAAAAGGTTCAATCATGGCTGGCTACAAGATTTTGTGGACTATTTTCAGGTACATTTAATTCTATGTTAATGTTGTCATTTTTGTCAATTAGTCTTTGAAAATCAATATATTAGATAATCGTCAAATTTTTAAGTAAAATATATGCTATTTTAACTAAAAGTTTGAGGCGGCGAGGGTAAGTCACTCTGTTTTTCTCCTTCCCTTTTGGGGAAGGTCGGGATGGGGCTTTTAAAAATTTTTGAATCACAATACATCATCATACTAAATATACTATGCTACTTTTAAACATTTTGGAAACCATAAAAGAAATGGTTTTCGCACCCGACACTGCGACCGACAAATGGATGCCCAACGTATGGGGTATTGCATTTGCTTGGTTTTCGTTCGCGCTATACGCTATATCGCTGACGTTCACGACTTTATATTGCTTGATGCAATTTCAATTGTTTTGGTTTTATCGAAAATTTCGACGCGCCAATCCGATAGATCCGCCGCCGATTCGCCCGATGGCAGAAAAAGATTTTCCGTTCGTGACGGTACAGTTGCCAATGTACAATGAAATGTATGTGGTCGAGAAACTATTAGACAGTATCATTTTGTTCGATTACCCGAAAGATCGCTACGAAATACACGTCATAGATGATAGTAATGATGCGACGGTGCAGATTGCGCAAGCCAAAATAAATGAACTCAAAAAAGAGGGTTTCAATATCGATTACATCCGTCGTCCGCATCGCCAAGGCTTCAAAGCTGGCGCGTTGTCAGATGCTACACCGCTGGCAAAAGGCGAATTTTTAGCTATTTTTGATGCTGATTTTGAGCCGCGTCCAGAATTTTTGCGCAAAGCAATTCCTTATTTTCAAGATCCAAAAGTCGGCATTGTGCAGACTCGTTGGGAACACATCAATGAAGATTATTCATTGATTACTAAATTACAAGCCTTGCCGCTCAACGTACACTTCACGATAGAGCAACAAGGTCGTAGCGCAGGTAATTTGTTGTTACAATTTAACGGTACGGCAGGTATTTGGCGCAAGCAAACCATCGACGACGCTGGTGGTTGGGAGAGCGATACACTGACCGAAGACTTGGATTTGAGTATTCGTGCGCAATTGGCAGGTTACAAAATTGTGTTCCTGGAGCAGCTCGGCTCTCCAGCCGAATTGCCAGCCGAAATGAACGCATTCAAGGCACAACAACACCGCTGGATGAAAGGTGGTGCAGAAAGCGCACGCAAATTATTGCCTACGGTTTGGGGTTCAGAGAAACTTTCGCTTTGGCAAAAAATACAATCTACGAGTCACTTATTGTCAAGTTCTTTGTTTTTATTTGTGCTGATTCTTGGCCTTTCGAGCGTGCCAGTCATGCACACACTATGGTACATTGGCGTAAAACAAACTGTATTTGCAGGATTTTTGGCAGGATTTTTTGCTATGATTTTTATCTACATTACAGCCAATGTGCAAGCAGACATTAGCGGAAGACCTAAAATACAACTATTTTTTAGATTTTTGGCCTTGTATCCATTGTTTTTGGCACTTTCGCTTGGCATGGCGTTACACAACTCACGTGCAGTGATTGAAGGTTGGTTGGGCAAAAAATCTGAGTTTGTGCGTACGCCAAAGTTCAACATCAAAAAAGCTGGCGATGCCATCAAACAAGGGTCTTATATCAAAACCAAAATGAATTGGATTACGGTTTTTGAAGGTATCTTATGCCTATATTTCATCTTGGCCATCATAGATGGATTGGTATTCCAAAATTTTGGATTTATGCTTTTCCATGCTATGCTCGCTTTCGGTTACGGCACAATTTTCTTTTACAGCATCAAACACGCTCGAATGAGTTAATTGATTTTGCAAAATCAAAACCAATATTTAACTTTTGACAAAATAAACCCAGCGTAACGGAATCGTAGCGTTGGGTTTATTTATTTGTAACTATCCAGCATAGCTAGAGGTAGTAGGGATATTGACGATATAGAGAATAGCGTCCCAAACGGATTGGCCGTTTTTGATGGCAGTATCAATAA
>JAYUJV010000456.1:0-2279 GCA_043764975.1 Saprospirales bacterium | reverse complement strand
TGGATAATAGCTTGACAATCAAACACTTGAAATTTTAAATTTTTAAAATAAGTAGCTACTTGGCCATTCATCGAATAAATTGATTTTATAGTCTTTGCTAAAAAGCAGTGCAATAAGCAATAAGCAAATTTGTCTAAAATTGTTGTTTATTGCTTATTGTTTATTGCTAATTTAAACGAGAAATACATTAGACATAAATTTTACGGTCTTCTTCACTAATGGCTAATTGCTTACAATAATACACCATCAATGCTCGTATCAACTATAGTTGCAGTAGCAGCCGACAACGTGATTGGCAAAGGAAACCAAATTCCTTGGTATTTGCCAGCTGACTTAAAGTATTTTAAAGCCATGACGACTGGGCATCATGTCATCATGGGGCGCAAGTGTTTTGAGTCTATCGGGCGACCGCTGCCGAACAGAACGAATGTGGTCATCACGAGAGATTTATTTTTTGCAGCAACGGGTTGTGTGGTCGTGCATAGCCTCGAAGAAGCGCTCAATTTTGCTTTCGAGAACGAAGAAGCCGAGGCATTTGTGATTGGCGGCGGCGAAATATACAAGCAAAGTATGACGTATTGGGACAAAATTTATATCACAGAAGTAGATTTGAAAGTGGATGGCGATATTTATTTCCCGAGCATAAATGAGGCAGAATGGATAGAAACCAAGGCTGAAAAACACGTTCCAGACGAAAAAAATGAGTACAATTATTGTTTCAAAGTATTAGAACGCCGACCATGAAAGCCATGATTTTTGCCGCAGGTTTGGGCACTCGTATGCAGCCAATTACGGCTTCGATTCCGAAAGCACTCGTGCCAATCGGCGAGTTGCCTTTGTTAGAAATCGTGATTCGGCGATTGATGTATTTTGGGATTCGAGAAATCGTGATAAACGTACATTATAAGTCAGCGTTGGTTCTGGATTTTTTGAAACAAAAAAATAATTTTGGGATTGACATCAAAATATCGGACGAAAGCAATATACTGCTCGAAACAGGCGGTGGATTGCGAAAAGCAGCCCATTTTTTTGATGACAATCAACCGATTTTAGTTTGTAATACCGATATTTTGTCGTCCATTGATATTCATGCGCTACAAGCGGCGCACCTCCAATCAAATGCCATTGCGACAGTGGCGATTCGCAACCGAAAATCGAGCCGTTATTTTCTTTTCGATGATGAATTGACACTTTGTGGTTGGCAAAATACAAGCACTGACGAAGTGCGCATGAGCCGTTCGGCTGCTCCACTCACGTCATTTGCATTTAGTGGTTTTCAGATTTTATCGCCAGCGTTTTTGAAGTTATTGCCGAACGATAAACCTAAATATTCGATTATAGACGTATATCTGGAAGCTGCAAAAACACAGCTCGTGAAAGGCTTCGTTCACAACGAAGATACTTGGGGCGACATCGGTACACCGCAACACATTGACACCGCAAAAGACATCTTGAAAGGTTTACAACTCGCTGATTTCTAACAACTTATCCCAAATTTGATTGGCTGAAATATCCCAATCAAATTGCTTGCGTTGCACGCGTCCGCGTGCAATAAGTTCATTCCGAAAGGTTATATTTTGTTCTATTTTTTGCATGGCATCACCTACGCCTTGTATGTCTTCTGGTGCAACACAGATACCTGCATCGCCTACGACTTCGGGCATAGAAGACGACGTTGATGTGATGCTCGGCACATCGCAATACATGGCCTCAAGTAGTGGCACGCCAAAACCCTCGAACGTAGAAACGTAAGTCATCGCCACGGCACTCGCCGTCAGATAATGTAGTGTTTCGATGTCTAAATATCCGAGAAAAGAAATATCGGCTTGGTAGGGAGAAGCATCAAAAGCGTCTTTTACAGCGCCAACTTGCCATGCAAAACGACCACCAAGTAAGAGTTTTGTCTTTGATTTTGTTTGCGTTTTATAAATATCAAAAGCCTGGATTAAACGATGCACGTTTTTGCGTGGATGGATTGCACCTACAAATAAAAAATAATCTTCATCCGCACTATATTTTGCTTTTATTCGTTTTTTTATCAAGTCCGAAACTGGCTCAAGAAAAGAACGGCAACCATTATAAACGACATCTATTTTTTTAGGATTTATCCCAAATTGCGTTTCAATATCTTGCTTCGTAAACGACGAAACCGCTACAATTTTACTTGCTTTTCGAGCAAATCGAGGCATAAAATACTTGTAATATTGCAAATCTCTCCATTTTAGTTGCTCAGGAAAATGAGCATAAGCCAAGTCATGGATTGCTAATAAAGTCGGAAC
>JAYUJV010000455.1:0-6080 GCA_043764975.1 Saprospirales bacterium | reverse complement strand
ACGATTAGCACCCGAAAAAGAAAAGCGCCCGATGATAACACATATCACAGACGCTAATCTTTTAGATTTTATTGATAAAAAAATGGAAGAAAGACGACCATTTTATGAAAAATGCGATTTTATTTATAAACTAACTGAAAATAAAAATCCCGAACAAATTATAAACGAATTATTGAGCCTTTTGTAACGCCGTAAGACAACTTTCAAATTCGTCTGGTGTAATGACAATTATTTTATTGTCCTTCAATCGAATAATGATATAATTACTCGATTTGGTGCAATACCAAGTCATTGTTCCAAGGGATTTAACCCAAAATTTTCCGAAATTACCTAAAAAACCACCTACGCCAAACGTTCGTAAACTGTATTTTAGCTCATCTTTTTCTGCCAATCTTATTTCTTTAGCACCACTCAAATCATATACCGTTTGTCCAATTCCTTTGTTGATTATTAATGTATTAGCTTCTACCAAATAAGATTTGGGAGCGAAAAAATACATAATTACAATTAGCAACAAACCAATCAAACTCATGATGAGGATAAATGGTGCATATACAAAAAAGTAAATTAAAACTGGTAAAAAAATCAACAACGATATTAGACTGATTGTCATTACCAGCATAAACTTATCCAATGAAGCCTTAAATTCCATGTTTTTTTATTTTAAACGTGCAACAATCATATCCCAAAGTTTTTCGTAAGGGATAATTTCGAGTTCATGCAACAGTCCGCGATAGAAAAACGGTGTTTGTTGCAAACGAGTATAATATTTGTCCACGGTCGTAAATTCAGCTTCTTTGTAATCTGATTTTACCAACTGCTGCAACAAGCGAATAAACTGAATCGTTCTGAAATAATCCTCTGCTTTGAGTTGGCGATTGGCGTAGTTTTTCAGACGCTCAATGCTTTCGCTCATCAAGTTATAGTTTTTGCGCTCCAAATTGTAAATTATTTGTGCAATCACTAAATGTATCGTAAATATACGTTCTTCTTTCGGGAACAATATTGGATCACTCAAAAAGCGTTGCAACTTGAATGTTTTGCGACGTTGCGCTTGAAAAACGGCATTTCCTTCATTTATTTCAACAATATAGTTTAGATAAACTTCATAAATATTCCATTTTTCTTTTTCTTCACTCGAAAGTTTCTTGAATTTTGTATTGTTTATAGCCTTATTGAAAATCGCAAACGCATTGATAAAGTTCTCGGTGTGCATCGCCAATAGCAAATAATACTCCATGAACGTAAACCAAATTTCTGAGCCTTCTGTGATATTTGCTAAACACTTTTCGGCATTGGCACGACCACGTTTGTAATCGCGAAGGTGCAAATAAGCCGACATTTTCTTTAATTGAAAAGTTGCCAATTTATCATCTTGATAATACAATGGATTTTGCTCAATGTATGCTTCCGCTTTTTCGCAAACCTCTAACATCCCAGCATAATCTTGTAACATTTCAAATCGAAATGCCCAAACAAGATACATATTATATATAATCACAGGCGATTCGTAGGTTTCGGACAAACCCACAAGTGCGTCACAATATATATCAATTTTCTCTTTCAGCTCCACATTTTTAGAAGCCGATTTGTAGTAGTGCATCACAACACGTTGATACAATTCTTCCGAACGGATTTCTGCATCTAAAATGTGGGCATATTGTTTTATGTTTTGATCATAATCTTCATACAACTTTTCGTCGCCAATTTCTGCTGCATATTTTCTCAATATTGAGGCACAATTGACAATAATATCAGCAAATTTGAACTTCAACGCAATGGTTAGGATTTGCGAAGCTTGGTCAGCAGCGGTATGAATAGCACCGTTGGCCATCAAAATCTTGATTAATGTCCAGTCTTTATTACAAGAAAAATAAGCGCGATCGTAATTGGAAGTTGCAGGCGTGTTTACGTCTAAAAAGAAAAGCGTATTTAGCAAACGTTTTCTGAATCTCGACTTTAATTGACGATATTTGTCGTCGGTGGGGGTGCAATTGTAGAGATACATGGATGCATCTCTATCATTTTTAAATTTTCCAGCGAGCAGCGCTTCGTAAAATTCGTTAAATTTTGAATTTTTATTTTTCAACGCATTGTCGTCAAAAATTTCAATTTTTCTAACTTTTTTCTTTGTCACAATTGCTGAAATCTCAATAAGATTTTTCATAATGTTCCGTTGGTTTACTGTGTTATTAACTTGAGCTATACAAAAGTATAATTTTATTTTATTAAAGCCAAATTTTTAAGCCGTTTTTTTGAAAAAAAAATAAAATTTATTAATGCTAACACTTATAAATGAATGTATATACATCTATTTTTATTTATAAATTATATTTATAAATAATTGATATTCAATATTTTATAAATATTTATTTATATATTTTGATTAATAAAACATAATATATATTATTTTTAAGTATAAATATTAAAATTTGACCAACTAAATCTGTGACACTATTTTTTAAATAAACAACAACAATCGCACCACTTTTTTGTGACAGCCTTTTGAAAAGAAAATGCCTTGTTAGCGTATAGCATAACAAGGCATTTTCAAAAAATTAATATTCGTCTTCATTGAAGAAAAAGTCATCTTGACGTGGATAATCGGGCCAAATATCTTCTATACTTTCGTACAATTCACCTTCTTCTTCCAACTCATTCAAGTTTTCTATTACTTCGATAGGCGAACCCGCACGGATTGCATAATCAATTAATTCGTCGCGCGTTGCAGGCCAAGGTGCTTCTTCTAAGTAAGAAGCCAATTCTAATGTCCAATACATATTAAAAAGTTGTTTTTGTTTAAAATAAGAAATTTCATTTTTGTAAACATCAAATAAATAGATAAAATATCAATCTAATTAGTTTCTAAACGTTTACTTTTCTCAAATATTCTGCGAAAGTAAATATTTTCTTTATGATTTCAAAAATGATAGTTAATTTTTTTTATAAAAAAGACAAAAAGCGTACCTTTTTTTTAGATACGCTTTTTATATTTTTTAGCTATACTCGAATCAATACTATAAAGCGTTAATTTTATATCTGTAAATCGTTGTCAATCAATTATTTATTAAAAAAATAAAATAATTAATTTAAAAATAGAAAAAACTGTTGTTATGTTTAAATCCTAAAGTACTAAATAATATTTAACAAAAAATTAGATTTTAAGATTACATTTCACACTGTTTTTTCTCCCTCCCTTTGGGAATGTTGGGGTGGGTCTGATTTATATAATCAACATAGCGTCGCCGTAACTAAAAAAACGGTATTTTTCTTTGATGGCTTCTTCATAAACTTCTTTCATGAGTTCAAAACCACCAAATGCGCTGACCATTATCAATAAACTTGTTTTTGGCAAGTGAAAATTCGTAATCATGGCATCTGCAATACTAAACTCATAAGGTGGATATATGAACTTATTGGTCCAACCTTCAGCTGGTTTCAAAAGTCCTTCTGCCGATACTGCACTTTCTAAGGAGCGCATAGAAGTTGTGCCTACGGCAACTATTTTTTTACCAGCAGCCTTCGTGCTATTTACCAAATCAACTGTATCTTGTTTGATTCTGAAATATTCAGCGTCCATTTTGTGTTTGCTCAAATCTTCTACATCAATACTCCGAAAAGTACCTAAACCAACGTGTAACGTCAATTCTGCTGCATTGATGCCTTTCACGTCCATACGCTTCATCAACATTTCACTGAAGTGCAAACCTGCGGTTGGTGCAGCAACTGCGCCAATTTCTTTTGCAAATACGGTTTGGTAACGCTCTTTGTCGTTCTCATCTGGCTCGCGTGTAATATGCTTTGGCAAAGGTGTATTACCTAATGTCTGCAAATCTGCTTGAAATTCATTTTCGTCGCCATCATATAAAAAACGAATGGTACGGCCACGACTTGTTGTATTGTCCACCACTTCTGCTACCAAAACATCGTTGCCAGATTTATCGGCAAAATATAATTTATTGCCAACACGAATCTTACGAGCTGGATCTACCAAAACATCCCAAAGTCGCGCCTCATGATTTAGCTCTCTCAACAAGAAAACCTCGATCATGCTTCCAGTTTTTTCTTTCTGACCATAAAGTCTAGCTGGAAAAACTTTAGTATTGTTAAAAACAAAAGTGTCGCCGTCATCAAAATAATCAATGACTTCTTTAAAAACTTTATGTTCTATTTTACCAGTTTTTCTATCAACGACCATCATTCGAGCCATATCACGGCTTTCGGCTGGGTGTTGAGCAATTAAACCTTTTGGTAATTCAAAATTGAAATGCGATAACTTAGTTCTCATATATGTATTTTACTAAATAAAATAATTTGGGTGCAAAAGTACAACATTATGAACGTCTAAAACAAATATTAGGTTCATTTATTGATATATATTTTTCAATTATCTTTTTTTTTCATTTTTAAATCTTAAAATATTGATTTAACTCTTAAATAATTGTTAATCAAACCATACTTGGCACTATTTTTTGTGTGTATAACGTTTATATATAAAAATTATCAAATATGAAAAAATTACTTTTTTATTCAATAGCTGCTTTAGTTTTGGCAGCTTGTATCAATTTTTCGGCTTGTAAAAAAGAAGTTACGCCAACACTTGCAGTCCGTTTGACAGGTAAAAGTTGGAAACTATCAAAAATCAATACAGGAGGTGTTGATAAAGTTTTGAACGATTGCCAAAAAGACGATAAATTGACTTTTAACGCCGCAGGAGATTTTATTTGGAATATCGGGACAACAAAATGCGCTGGAGAAAACGCAAATCGCACTGGAAATTGGACAGCTGACGAATCTGCCGTTACCATCAATGTTTCTTTTACAAATGCAGGTTCGGACAAGCTGAAAGTAACGACTTGTGATAGTAAAACCTTAGTTTATAGTTATGAAGTAAAACCTACAGCTGGTGTCACTCAAACTGAAACTTTGACTTGGTTAGTCGTAGAATAAAACATTTTTTAGTCATTTTCAAGGCTTTTTTTACAAAAAACAAGTCTTGTAAACGACACAATATGGGTTTGATATGCAAATATCAAGCCTTTTTTTTGTACTTTTGCGATCATTATGGAAAACAAAACAACAACTTCGCCAACCGTAAGAAATCGCAAAAAAGCGATTATTTTTATGCTCATGGCATCATTATCTTTTGCCTTCATGGGTGCATTCGCCAAAGAACTTGGGCATAAATTCAACTCTGTAGAAATTGTGTTTTTCAGAAATTTTTTTGGCTCGGTTGTGCTTCTTATTTCTATGTTTATTAAACCCTTTAAAAACGCAGGCAGCAATCTCAACTTATTGATTTTCAGGGGTTTAATCGGAACTTTTGGTCTTTATTGCTTTTCTTACACGCTCACGCACTTGACTATGGGCGAAGCGTTTACATACTTCCAAACTTCGTCTTTTTTCATTGCTTTTTTATCATATTTCTTTCTCAATGAAACTTTAAATAAATGGGGTTGGCTAGCAGTTTTTATTGGATTTGTAGGCATTGTGGTTTGCTTTCGACCAGACATTGAATTTCTAAAATTCAGTAATTTGCTGGGTATTCTAAACGGGTTGTTTTCGGCGCTCGCTTATATGTCGGTCAGCGCGCTGAATAAATTATACGACCGTCGAGCCATTGTGTTGTCGTTTATGCTTTCGGGCTCAATCGTTTCTTTACTTTCTATGTTTATTGGGCTATACTACCCTATTCCGAGTTTATCGGCGATTGTGGCGGCACCAATTATGCCTGATTGGTCTGATTCATTTTATATACTTGGCATTGGCAGTTTTGCAGTTTTGGGTCAATATTTTGTAACGATTGCTTATAGTAACGAAAAATCTGGGATTGTGAGCGTCGTCAGTTATTCAAATATCATTTTTTCGATTGCGCTCGGCGTCATGCTACACGACCCTTGGCCAGATTTTATGTCAATTATCGGAATTATTTTAATCATCATCAGCGGTTCTATTATCGCTTTTGTAAAAGATATTTGATGTTTTTTTGAGTCTCAATCCTTCAAGGGTTTTATTGACAAAAAGACCTGAAAAAGCAATTATTTATAAGTTTAAAGCAGAAACCCTTGAAGGGTTTTATA
>JAYUJV010000454.1:0-2287 GCA_043764975.1 Saprospirales bacterium | reverse complement strand
AAATATTAAATTATGGGTGCAACATCTATTCCGATGAGCAATATGCAATTAGAATTGCTCAAACTTTATGCTACTGATATTTCTGAAAATGATTTATTAGAGATAAAACGATATTTAGCAAAGTTTTTTATGAAAAAAGCAATTGCCGCTGCTGACCAAACTTGGGATGAAAAAGGCTATTCTAAGGATTTGATGGAAAAATGGTTGGAGGAATGAGAATAGTCATAGACACTAATGTTTTTGTGGCTTCATTATCAAGTCGCTCACCTTTTCATTGGCTCATAGAAGCATTGATGGATGAAGTTTTTGATTTATATGTAAGTACAGAAGTACTTTTGGAGTATGAAGAAATTTTAAAACAAAAATATCCGTATGTAGTTGCTGAGAATTTTATCCGTTCGCTCAATGAACTACCTAATGTGCATAAAACAGAAATCAGCTACAAGTGGTTACTAATAACTGCTGATCCTGACGATGATAAATTTGTAGATTTAGCGGTTACTGCCAAAGCCGATTATTTAATCACCAACGACAAGCATTTTAATGTATTGAAAACAATACCTTTTCCAGTTATTGCATTATTGAAATTGCAAGAATTTGGCGATTTATTGCAATACAATCAAAATTGAAAAAAGAATGTAACTTTGTATAGGAAAGAATTTTTAACAAAAAAAGGAAAAAATGACCATAGAACGTACAAAAGACGAAGTAATTATTCGGCTTTCTTCTAATATCAAAACGGAAGACTTACAAGATATGATTAATTATGTTCGCTATAAAGAATTGACCTCTGATTTTGAGGTAAAGCAAGCAGAAGTAGATGCCTTAGCAAAAGAGGTAAATCAAGGTTGGTGGGCATATAATCATAGCCGTTTTATCAAATGAAGATAATTGTAGCTAAAAAAAGCAAAACCACAGCACGTTGTGGTTTTGCTTTTTTATTTATTTGTCAGTATCGAAGTGCTATGAGAAGATAAAGAAAGTCTAAAACATGGTTTGTATTATACAAAAAAAAGTGACTAAATCTACTTAAAGATTTAGTCACTAGGCTGCAAACCTCGGCTCGCGCTACAAAAATAAGCGTTTTTTATTAATAATTAAGAGAAAAAGTATAAAACCCATTTATTTCATCAATAATATATTGCTGATGTTGTTCTGAAAGTTCGTAATACAAAGGCAAACGGAGTAAACAATCCGTGAATTTATCGCTGTTTGGCATTGGACGGCCATCGTGTTTATCGGCGTAAAAAGGGCTGGTTTGTAGCGAAAGATAATGAAAAACCGCCAAAATACCTTTCGATTTTAGGTGCGCAATGAGCGCTGAACGCTCGTTTAGATTTCGACAAACGATATAAAACATGTGCGCATTGTTGGTCGCATAATCTGGCATGACTGGCGTTTGTATCAAGCCTTTTGTCGCCAAATCCGCCAAACCGACTTCGTAACGATGCCAAATAGCCAATCGTTGCGCTTGGATTTGTTTTAGATTTTCCAATTGTGCAAAAAGATAGGCCGCGATAATATCAGAAGGCAAAAAAGATGAACCCACGTCCACCCAACCATATTTATCGACTTCGCCTCTAAAAAATTGACTTCTATTTGTCCCTTTTTCGCGGATTATTTCTGCACGATGCACATATTTTTCGTCATTTATGGTCAATAGACCGCCTTCGCCTGCGATGATATTTTTGGTTTCGTGAAACGAAAATGCGCCCATCACACCGATACTGCCGAGTGGTTTTCCTTTATAAAAACTATCAATGGCTTGCGCGGCATCTTCTATGACTGCGATGTTGTGCTTTTTTGCAATCGCCATCACAGCGTCCATATCCACGGCTACGCCTGCATAATGCACGACTACAATCGCTTTTGTGCGCGACGTAATCAACGATTCTATTTTATTTGTATCTATATTCGGTTGATTGTCAAGGCTATCTGCAAAAATAATTTTTGCGCCACGCAACACAAACGCATTTACGGTGGATACAAAAGTATAAGCTGGCGCGATGATTTCATCGCCAGGTTGAAGGTCTAAAAGCAAGGCGGACATTTCGAGCGCATCGGTGCAAGAGGTCGTGAGTAAGGCTTTTTTGAAGCCATAAGTCTTTTCAAAAAACGCATGACAGCGTTTCGTAAATTCGCCATCGCCACTTATTTTACCGCTTTCGACCGATTGTTTTATGTACTGCAACTCGTTGCCCGAAAGATATGGTTTATTAAAAGGTATTCGTAACTCGTTCATTTATAGCCAGATATGATAGATATATTCTATTTTTTTTATATAAAA
>JAYUJV010000453.1:0-6091 GCA_043764975.1 Saprospirales bacterium | reverse complement strand
ATAAATTTAATAATAATTCGTATGTGATATAATCTTCCATCTGCAAATTTAGCACTTTTTTCTTTATTCCACTAAAATTGTCAGACAACCAAACATTTGGCATTTATGCCAATTCAAATGATTTTATTTAAGCAAGTATTTTCAAGACTAATTTTAGTGTAGTTTTTTTAATATATTAACAATCAAACAATTATAAATTAATAATTTTATAATTTTATAAAAATAATATGAAATTTTTACTATACGGAGCAAACGGATATACGGCTCAATTGATGATCAGAATGTATCAAGATTTTGGCATTACGCCAGTATTGGCTGGTCGTTCTGAAGCGCAAATTGCGGCTTTGGCGAAAGCCAATGATCTTGAATATAAAGTATTTTCACTAGATAGTCAAGACATTATCACTCAAAATATTCGCGGATTTGCGGCTGTCTTGAATTGTGCTGGACCATTCACAAGAACTGGTAAACCGATGATTGATGCTTGTATTTCAGAAAAAATACATTATTTGGATATTACTGGCGAAATTCAGATTTTTGAGTATTGCGCAGCTGTTTCAAAACGTGCCGAACAAGCAGGAATTATGCTCATGCCAGGCGTTGGTTTTGATGTCGTGCCGACCGATTGTGCATCGGCGTTGGCGAAGCAAAAAATGCCTGATGCAACGCATCTGAAAATCGCGTTTGCGAGCATCGGTGGATCGTATTCGCATGGTACATCTATCACGATGGCTGAGGGTTCTGGTGAGTTGGGCGCACGTCGCGAAAACGGTAAAATAGTTCGTATTCCAGTCGGCAAAAATGCCTTGACTGTACCGTTCGCTGGCCATGATATTTTTTGCATGAGCATCCCTTGGGGCGATGTCAGCACGGCTTATCATAGCACTGGTATTCCGAACATCGAAACCTTTACCCAATCAACACCAAAGTTGTACAAAATGCTCAAATATCAGTCGTTTTTCAACTGGATTTTACGTACCAATTGGTACAAAAAACGAGCGATAAATAAGATAAAACTGAAGCCAGCTGGGCCTTCAGATGAGCGTCGTGCGCGTGCAAATATGAGCGTTTGGGTTGAGGCGTCGAACGCAAAAAATGAGAAAATTGAAGTCAAAATTGTTGTGAAAGAAGGCTATACTTTTACGGCTTTGAGCGCTTTGACTTGCATGAAAAAAGTACTTGATGGTAACTTCAAAATAGGCTTTCAAACGCCGAGTAATGCTTATGGTTACAAGCTCGTGGAGGAGATAGAAGGTAGCGTTTTTTCCTAAACCATTGATTTTAAGAAAAAATGTTAAATTTTAACATATCTATTTTTATTTAATAAAATAATGAAAATGAAAGTCAATATTTGCGTAAAATATTGACTTTCTGCGTTTTATACATATAGTTTTATTTTCATAAAATAATTATTTTTAATATCAAAACACATTATTTTATTTTGTAATATATTGATTATCATTGACTTATGTTCTAAATGGTATTATATTTGTTTATTGTTTTCCCGACAATGGTGTGTTCATGTTGAATACACTTTACACAAATTTTTCATACCTTTCCTTTGAACATGAGAAAATTACTTACACAACTATCAGCTTTGCTGATTGTGGTACTTTGTGTTTCCCGCACGAATGCTCAAACAATGTCTTGCCAAAATAACGTGCAAGTTTCACTTGGTTCCAATTGCGAATCAATCATTTCCCCTCAGATGATACTAACAGGTGCGATTAGCTCGCCAACTTCCTACTCAGTTATGGTAGGGAATACTGGTGCTAATCTCGTCAATGCGAGTAACTTAAACACTACCATTCAGGTAAAAGTTATTCAAATTGGTAGTGGAAATTCTTGTTGGGGTACTATCAAAGTAGAAGATAAATCGGCACCAGTCATAGACTGTTCTACGCCAGTTGTTTCTTCTATTTGTGCAGATCCAAATTTAAGTATTTCTTTAAATCCAAAGATTGCTTTTAACAACAATCCTGCGAATGGTGCAAATGTAAATACGCCAGTTTTCGGTCAGCCTACGGTTACTGAAAATTGCAATACTTACACTTTGACTTACAGCGACATGGTTACGGATTATGATTGTGCGACGACTATTATTAATGGTTTGAGCGCGCAAATTATGCGTAAATTCACAGCTGTTGATGCACAAGGCAATCAGTCTATGTGTACCATCACGATTAACCTTACTAAACCGAATATCAGTACAGTTGTTTTTCCTTCTAACAAGGACATCGCATGCGATGCAACTTACGCAAAAGATGCCAACGGCAATCCTGCGATTTCAGTTGCTGGTTCGCCTACTGTTAATGGTGTGAACATCTATCCGACAATGGCTGGATATTGTGAGTTCAATGCAACTTATCAAGATTCAATTTATGCTTCATGTGGCAATCTGACTAAAATTCGCCGCGCTTGGACAGTTTTGGATTGGTGTACAAATACTTTCGTTAAAAAATATCAAATCATTGAGTTTACTGATAAAAAAGCACCTGAGTTTGTAAATTGTGCTGCTATAACAAGTTTCAATTTAATAACATCGGCATCGGCTTGTGCGTTAGTTAATTACACGATAGCAAAACCAGCTGTAACTGACAATTGCGATGCAAATCCAACTGTAACAGCAAAAATTTTATCGACAAGTGGTCAAACGATTTCTAATGGTTTGACAATAACGAGTTTACCAATCGGAGATTACGTTATTCGCTTTTTAGTTTCTGACGCTTGTGGTAACTCAAATTTTTGCGATAAAGCCTTAACCGTTCGTGACATACAGCCACCAGTTGCAGTTTGTAGAACAAATACTAAAGTTGCTTTAACCCTTGACGGAACAGGAAAAATGAATGCCGTTGATGTAAATGAAGGTAGTAACGACAATTGTTGTTTGGACGCATCTCGTTTTGAAATAAAAAGAAACGGTGATAATGATTCTACTTATGCTAAAGTTATGAAATTTACTTGTGCTGACAACAATCTTATGGTTACGCTTCGTGCTTGGGATTGTAACAACAACTCAAATACTTGCATGGTCAATGTATTGGTAGAAGACAAAATAGCACCAGTTATTTTTGCTCAAGACACTATGCTTATTTGCTCAAACAACGCCGATGCAAAAGCATGGATGAATAGTCGCCAACCTCAATTGAAAACGTTAGCAACTTATCCATCAGCAACAAATCCTGGTTATTTTGACAATTGTGGCGTATCGACTGCATTTGTGGACAAAGAAAATATCAACAATTGTGGCGTAGGAACTTATACGCGTACTTGGACGGCAACGGACAATAGCGGTAAAACCTCAATCACAACACAGACCATTATGTCAATGAATATGTCTGCTTACGAAGTCAAATTCCCTGAAGATAAAGTATTGACTTGTAACGCAACTCAAAATTATAATACAGATCCATCAACAACTGGTACACCAGAAATTACGACTAAAGGTGGTTCTTGTCCATTGGTTGGTGTTGAACATTCAGATTTGATATTTGATGTAGTGCCAGGTGCTTGTTTCAAAATATTGCGTACTTGGAAAGTGCTGAACTGGTGTCAGCCCACTGCTGTCAATGCAGATGCTGATCGTGGTACTCAATGTTCTACGGATCATATTTTTTCTAATGTAGATGCACAAACAGTTGCCATTTCTATTTTAACTGATGTTAATAATCCATTATATAAATTTAAAGCTGCCGCTGTCAAAATGGTAGGTTCAGTTTGTAATGGTTATGACGACGATGGTTACATGGAGTTTACACAAGTTATAAAAGTAATTGACAATGTGCCGCCAGTAATTACGGTACAACCTACAATTAGTATAGTTGCTAAAGGCAAAGGTTGCGAATCAACTGTTATAGTAACTGCACCAACAGCTACGGATTGTACAAATGTAATCGAATCATCGGTTAGTGTTTATGCAAAAGCACCGAATGGTACTGAAAAATTCGTGGATTCATATACATTCACAAATGCAAACGATTCTAAATCTTGGGATTTTGATTTAATCAAATCATCAGGAAAATATGTAGCACGTTTCAAAGTGAGCGATAAATGTGGAAACTACTCGACAAAAGACATTGATTTTGTAATAAAAGATGTTAAAAAACCAACACCTGTTTGTCACAATATTCTTTCAATAGAATTGATGGCGAGCGGAATGGTAATGATGAACGCTAAGTTGCTCGATGCTGGTAGTTACGATAACTGTACGCCTCAAAGCAAATTAAAATACCGCATACAATCTCCAGCACCGATTCCAGGCACGAGCTTCGATCCAGCTTTGGCTGATAGTATGTACACATTTACTTGTCCGCCACCAACTACGATTCCGAATGGTACTTTTGCAATCAACTACAGCGTAGCGCTTTGGGTTGGTGACGAAGATGGCAACTGGGATTTTTGTTCTACTTACGTAAATGTACAAGACAATATGCAGGCTTGTAAATACACACCAATCCAGATGAAAACCATCACTGGTACTATCGCAACTCAAATCGGTACAGCTATGCCGAACGTGAAAGTGAAATTGGCAGGTGTGAAAAACATGGAAACGACAACTGACGCAAATGGTGTTTATACATTTAAAGATATGCCTTTGAACGAAACCTACAACATCCAACCTGAGTTGAATACATTCCCATTGAATGGTGTTTCTACTTACGACTTGGTGTTGGTTTCTAAAAAGATTTTGAATACTGAACCATTCAACTCGCCATACAAGTTTTTTGCGGCTGATGCCAATAACAACAAATCGGTTTCTACGGCAGACTTAGTTGAGTTGCGCAAGTTGATATTACACATCAACGATCAATTCTCGAACGGTCAAGCGTCTTGGACATTTGTTGACAAAAACATTGATTTGGGTTCAAATCCTTTGTCGAAGTCAATCAATAATCCTTACACTTTGGACAACAATAGTGGTGCGTTGGATTTTGTAGCTGTAAAAATTGGTGATGTAAGTGGCAACGCTGCATCAAACCCAATCAAAGATCGTAGCAACGGAAGCGTAACTTTCCAAACTGATGAGCAAATATTTACAAAAGGTCAAGTTTTGACAATTCCAATCTCGACAACTGAATTTGCAAATATAGAAGGTTATCAATTTACATTAAAATACGATACAAATGTATTTTATTTCGTAAACCTTGAAGGTGCAAAAGAGAATTATAACGTATTGCAAAACGGAACAATCTTAATCAGTTGGTACGGCACAGCACTAGCGAATGGTCAAATCTGTAACTTGATTTTGAAAGCGAAGCAAAACGCAAAATTGAGCCAATATCTTGACATCAACAACAATGAAATTGATGCGGAAGTTTATACGAGCAACAGCGAAATCAAAGACATTAAGTTAGCATTTAAAGGTGTGGACAATACGGCCGCATTTGAGTTGTACCAAAACGAGCCAAATCCGTTTACAAATACAACAACGATCCGTTTTTCATTACCAGTAAATGAAAACGCAACCATCAGTATCTTAGATGCAACTGGTCGCAACATCAAGACGATGAATCAAAATTTTGAAAAAGGCATCAACGAAATCAAAATTAATCGTCAAGAATTGCCAACGTCTGGTATCTTTTATTACCGATTATCGACTTCAAAACATACAGCGACAAAGAAAATGATAAATATGTATTAGAAAACGCAAGATTTTCATTTTTTAAATCCATTCGAGTTCGCTCGAATGGATTTTTTTGTGCGTGCGTGCGGCCAACGTGAGGCCAATTGGTAATTAGGCGTGTTACATATTTATCTACGCCCAATTACCAATTGGGCTACACTTATACGCCCAATTACCAATTGGGCTACACTTATACGCCCAATTATCAATTGGCCTACACTTAAACAGCCAATTACCAATTGGCCGCACGTAAAAAATAAAAATAACGAACACCATTTTGCAACGTTTACTCATTAAAGCCTACCGTTGCCTAATTCAAGTGACACAAGATGTTTTTAATCGTTTTTTATGCTTTTTTAATAAAATAATAGCTTCTATATTTGTCCTAGTTTTCTCATAGTATGTTTACCTGATGTTCCTGCACAATTGCCTCCTCTTTTGTGCAGGACTTTTTATTTTAAGAAAACA
>JAYUJV010000452.1:0-2290 GCA_043764975.1 Saprospirales bacterium | reverse complement strand
AGGTTCAACTCTTATGCTAAGGATTGATATATGTTTTTCAAATAAATTCCTACTTTCTCTCTTAAAACTTACTATGTCTTCAAGACATAGTAAGTTTGATTGGCAGAAAGATTGCTTTATTTGCATAAAATAAATTTTCAATTATATGTTTTTTATCATACGAATTAAACCTATTTATAAGCACAAACAACTGATTATCAATATTTTATATAAATAAAAATTACTCGCAAAAACAAATCCATGAAATCTATTACTTTAATTTTTCCACATCAATTATTTGAAGCAAATCCTGCTTTATCAAAAGACCGACCTGTGGCGTTGGTCGAGGAATTTTTATTCTTCAAACACTATACTTTTCACAAGCAAAAGTTGTGTTTGCACCGCGCAACCATGCGTGCTTATGAGGCGTTTTTGCGTACAGAAGGCTATACTATTTTGGCTTATTTAGATAGCCAAAACGAGGCTTCTGATGCACGAAACCTGATGCAATATATTGATAGTCAAGGCATTAGCGAAGTTCACTTTTGTGAGCCGACTGACAATTGGTTATCAAAACGTTTGCAAAAAGGTGCGATACTGACTGGCGTAAAAACGGTTGTTTATCCTACGCCCATGTTTTTGAATACGTCGGAAGAAGTAAAGACTTTTTTTAGTACCAAAAAACGTTATTTTCAAACTGATTTTTATGTCGCGCAAAGAAAACAACGTAATATCTTGGTAGATGAAAAAAATAGTCCTTTGGGTGGAAAATGGACTTTTGATACTGAAAACCGTTTGAAATATCCGAAAAATAAGGTCGCACCAAAAGTCGTTTTTCCTACAAAAAATGAGTTTTGGAAAGAAGCGGAAATTTATGTGGAAACTTTTTTTCCTAAAAATTATGGTGTTTTGTCTTCAAAATTCATTTATCCGACCACTTTTGAAGAAAGTAAAAATTGGTTACAAGATTTTTTCAAAACCCGTTTTGAAGAGTTTGGAGAATACGAAGATGCGATTGTAGCGAACGAAATCACGTTGCATCACAGTATTTTAACGCCTATGATGAACGTTGGTTTGCTAACGCCCGCTTATATTTTGGAAGAAGCCTTGGCTTTTGCCGAAAAAAATGGAACGCCAATCAACTCTTTGGAAGGTTTTATACGACAGATTCTCGGTTGGCGCGAGTTTATCCGAGCGATTTATGAACTCGAAGGCACAAAAGAGCGCACCGAAAACCACTGGAAATTTGACCGTAAAATACCTGAAGCATTTTGGACTGGCACGACTGGCATCGCGCCGATAGACAGCACTATTCGGAAGGTTTTGGAAACGGGTTATTGCCACCACATCGAGCGATTGATGGTGCTTGGAAATTTCATGTTGCTCTGCGAATTTGACCCCGACGAGGTGTATCGCTGGTTCATGGAACTCTTCATTGACGCTTACGATTGGGTCATGGTGCCGAACGTTTATGGCATGAGCCAATTTGCCGACGGCGGCTTGATGGCGACCAAACCATACATCAGTGGCAGCAATTATTTGATGAAAATGAGTGATTTTCCAAAAGGCGATTGGCAACCGATTTGGGACGGAATGTTCTGGTCTTTTATGGATAAACACCGCGCTTTTTTCTTGAAAAATCCGAGATTAGGAATGTTAGTGACTATGTTTGATAAAATGCCAATAGAGAAAAAAGAACAACATTTTATAAATGGTGCAAAGTTATTTGGCGATAAAGCAGAATTGTTTTGATGTTTTTTCAAGTTAAAAAGGCTTTACGCGTTGTGCGTAAAGCCTTTTTTGTAAATTTAAAATGTTGATTATCAGTATTTTATCAATAAATCCTCCTACTCATTTCCTGATACAACTCACAATCGCTACTGATATTGGCATACATATTTTTACCATCTTTATATGCAGCCGTATTTTGAGTTGATGAGTTAATTTTACTGCCAGCTAATTTTTTGCAATGCGCCAATAAAAAATAACTGATACCCGATAGTTCTTTGTTATCGCTATATTTCAGCGCCGCTTCATAGTAAGGAATGGCGCGCGAACACTTCCAATATGGCTCATTAGACCGTTTCGGATCTGGCTTATCGTTTGAGGATTTATGTACTTCGGTCATCAACCAGGCGTTGCCATAGTAGGTCATATTGTAATAAGCGTTCGCCAAATAATAATAATTGACAGCGCGTTTTGATGGCGTTGTTTCGGCTTCTTTTTTCAAAGCAATCATACGCTCCACGATACTTTTTTTGGTATATTTAGTAGAATCCGCAGGATTAGATCTGTTGACATAGATATTTAC
>JAYUJV010000451.1:0-2291 GCA_043764975.1 Saprospirales bacterium | reverse complement strand
AAGGGATGATTCAAAAAATAATATACCCGATTTTACTCGTCTTTTGAACCAATACTGCGTTACAAAAAACGGTATGTAGCCCTGCTACACCCCATTTTTTGTGCCTTGTCTTGGTTCAAAATACTTCCTAAAATTTGGGTATATTATTTCTTGCATCATCCCTTACCACTCGCCCCACAGGATAAACCATGTAAGCGTTTCGATCATAATAATAAGGTGAGCGTTTATAAACCCAATCTAATTGAGCAGCAGCATCGGCGGCGAAAACTTTGTCAGTTGCTTGTTTTGCTTTAAATTCGGCTTGTAAATTCGGTTGCGAAGCTAAATATTGCGCTGCTAAATCCTCAAAAACATAAGTACTAAAATATTCTTTTGGCATCAAAATGCCATCAAAGTAATTCCAAGCGAAATAGGAATCTGGCGATTGTGGTTCTAAGGTTTCGAGTGCAAACCGATTCGCATCTTGCAACATCGACACCCAATAATCGCCTTTTGTATATGTCTTTTGCGTTTGCTTTGATTCTACTTCTACCTTACTATGCACGTAATGACCTTCGTAAGCAGTCGTAGCAGTTTTCATATCTTTTATGGTATAAATCTCTACATTTAGCGTTGTATCATGTGCCAAAGGCTGCAATTTTACGCCATTTTGTTGCAAACGCGCCAAGACTTTATACCAGGCTTTTGGCACAATATAAGCCTTCGGTTTCGTCACGCTCAATGTAGCTTTGTAATGCCCAAAATATGGAATATTCTTCGTGTAAGGCGCAGCGCGATCATACCAAAGTCGTGGCAAACCGCTAATATCACTCGGCTTCCATTTTGCTACATAACCTTTGAATAGTAAGCTATCCACTCGCAACTCGTCTAATACCCAACGAATCGGAAAATCACGCTTCGTTTTTGATTCTTCGATGGCTTTTTGTTTCGCATTCAAAATCATAATATGTTGATTGTCAATAATTTTCAACATTTCAAACATCAATTGATACGTTGATAATACGCGGTCTTTGTAAGGCTTGAGCATGTGCGTTTCGGGCATAAAACCGATACAATGATGCAACGCCGCATAACCTGTCGAATACCTCGGCGAATCCATAAACCCTGCAATGCCTTTCACGTCAGGTATTTCGTTATCGTAGTCCAAAGAGTTTACGTAAGGCGATAATTCATAAGGTGTTTTGGCCATGTTTTGATACAAATTTGGCAACATTTCGGTATCCAAATAATCCGCCAAAGGCTTTGCCAATTTACTATGTTCAGTCGGAATCAAGGTCATAACATATTGATAATCAGCACCATTGCTCACATGATTATCTATCATCACATCGGGCATCCAATGTGTAAATAAGCTATTGAACGATTGTGCATTGCGCGTATCGCATTTTACAAAATCTCGATTCAAGTCCAAATTTTGACCATTTCCTCTGAATCCGTAAGCCTCTGGCCCATTTTGATTGGCTCGGCTGCTCGTGTTGCGATTCAGCGCGCCATCTATGTTATAAACTGGAATCACGACTATCGTAACATGATCCAAAAGATGCTGATTATCAGGTTTTTGCAACAAATCACGCACAAACAACATCGAAGCATCTATACCATCTGACTCGCCAGGATGTATGCCATTGTTGATGAGCAATACGCATTTGCCTTGCGCACGCACCAGCTCAGGCGTGAAGGCTTTACGATTAGCAATCACAATCGTTTGCAACGGAAATTCGCTATCCGTCAGGCCATTATTTTCGATTCGTATATTTTTTTTATACGCTTTCGCTAAATATTTATAATACTCAATGGCTTCAACATAAGTCGCCGAACGATTGCTATTTTGCTCAAAAGGAATCACTTGGGTAAAAACGTTTATTTTAACAAAAAATAAAAAAATAGCAATAAATGAAGCTTTTTTATAAAAAATTGTCATTATTTTAAATTAAAAATTAAAAAAATGGTAATGAAAATTGTATTTATTTAAAATATCTTATATATTTGTACAAGATATAAAAAATCGCCTTACCATAAAAGATTTTCAGAAAATCTTTTCAATTCAACCAACCAATTTTTAAGCATTGCCTTACTTTGCTTTTGTGGACTTGCGCTACAGAAGTACTTGTGCATTATCAATATTCTTTTTTTATCTAAAATACTCCTATCACATTAAAATCGGCTCATTTAGGGTATGATTTATGATGAGTTTCGACTATGAATAAATACAGCAAACACGTTACACAAGACCCTTCGCAACCTGCGGCACAAGCCATGTTGCACGCCGTTGGGCTTACGCGCGAAGACAT
>JAYUJV010000450.1:0-6141 GCA_043764975.1 Saprospirales bacterium | reverse complement strand
TACAAACGTAGATAGCATTGCTGCTGATAAAGGCATCACATTCAAATTTGATGGCTTGCCAGTTGGCGCAAATACCCTCAGTTTTGATGTCGGCGTGCCGAAATCCGTCAATGCCAAACAGCCAAAAGATTTTGATACCAAAAACAAACTTTCGGACGGCTCATACTACTGGGAATCTTGGAAGAGCTTCATATTCAGTAAGTTAGAAGGTCGAGTGGACACCGCTGGCAAAGGGCAATACGTCAATTCGTTTAGTTTTCACACTGGCATCGACGAGAGTTTCAGAACCATCGCTTTGCCAGGTACGACCACCATCAAAGAAAATGAAACCACTCGTATGACCATAGAGGTAGATAGCAAAATCTTGTTCGGGTCTGCTGTGCCACCGATTGATGTGGTCAAAAGACCCGAAAGCCATACGCTTGCCAATCGCGACCTAATGTTGTCGATTATGGATAATTATAAACTTGCATTTAAAATAAAGTGATTGATTTTCAAAAATATCATAACGGCGCATTTTATTACCTCTGCCTTTGTTATCTGACAGGCTTAATTGGTTTTATATGGCCATTTTATCCTAATTTTCCTTCGCTCACGCCACTCAACCTCATGATGACGCTCGTCATCATGCTTGCTTTTCATCCCGAATGGACTTGGAAAAGCATCGCTATGATTGCCATTAGTTACATACTCGGCTTTGCAGCCGAAGCCATTGGCGTAAATACTGGCTTGGTGTTCGGCCGTTATGAGTACGAATCCGCTATGGGTTTTCAGTTTTTTCATACGCCTATTATGGCTGGTGTTTTGTGGCTCATTCTCAATTACGGCACTACGGCGTTGCTTTCGCAAGGTTTTTCGAGCCTTTCTATTTTCTATAAATCAATCATCGGCGCACTATTGATGCTCAGTTTGGACATTTTGATAGAGCCTGTCGCGATACATTACAAATTTTGGCATTGGACTGACGTGGCCGTACCGATTCAAAACTACATCGGTTGGTTTTGCATCGGCTTCGTGATGCAACTATTGTCGCATACCTTACAACCCAAACTCAATAGCAGAATCGCCATCGAAATCCTAATCTTACAATTTGTCTTTTTTGGCATCTTGAATTTTGTTTTGTAGCACCGAATTGATGTAGCACCGAATTTATTCGGTATGGGACATAGTGGCTACTGAGTACAATCATGGCATAGATTAGAATATGAATATTATAAAATATTGATTATCAGTTACTTTATTTATAATTAAATTATATTTTTACCGAATAAATTCGGTGCTACTAAAACACATATAAACATGAAAAACTACACCTTATTATCAACCATAATATTGTCTGCTGCGTTGAGCATGACGAGTTGCGTATCGAGCAAAAAATACAAAGCCTTGGAATTTGAGCAAGCCAATCTCAAGCGCGATTATAACGAATTGACTGGCGTAAAAAAAGAGAAAGAAACGCTTTTTGATGAAAAAAGAAAGCTCGAAGGTGATCAAAAAACGTTAAAAAATCAATTGTCTGAATTGCAATCGCAATATTTGGCAGTAGAGCAAACCAAAAACGAATGGTTACAAAAATACGAAACGTTGCTGAACGACAACAAAAATGTACTCGACAACGCAACTTCCGAAAAAATGCAATTGAGCGATGAGTTGCAGAAAAAAACGACAGAGCTAAATGCTAAAGAAGCGCGCCTCAAACAACTCGAAAGCGGCTTGAAAACGCAACAAACTGACCTCAATCAATTGAAAACAAGCCTTGCTGATCGCGAAAAACGCGTGCAAGAACTCGAAGGTATTTTGAAAGCGCAAGATGCCAAAATGACCGAATTGCGCAACAAAATAACAACTGCGCTCAAGAGTTTTTCGGCAGCAGACTTGCAGGTACACGAAGAAAACGGCAAAGTATATGTGTCGCTCAGTCAGAACCTTTTGTTTGGCACAGGCAGCTCGAAGATAGACCAAAAAGGTGTGGAAGCCCTCAAACAACTTTCGGCGGTGCTAAACAACAATCCTGAAACCGACATCACGGTAGAAGGACACACCGACAACACTGGCACAGCGGACATCAATTGGCAACTTTCGCTCGACCGAGCAAACACGGTCGTGAAAATATTGACGAGCAACAAAGTAGATGGCAAGCGCATCAGCGCCAGCGGTCGCGCTATGTTTTTACCAATTGCTGACAACGCCAATGCCGATGGCAAAGCCAAAAATCGCCGTACAGAAATTATCCTTTCGCCCAAACTTGATGCGCTTTATGATATTATAAAGGCGAAGTAGATTTAGTGCGTTCGTGTCGTGCTATCGTGCGGCCAATTGGTAATTGGGCGTATCATGTATTATATCGTCTAATTACCAATTGGCCGCTCTTAACTAATTTGCCAATTGCAATACCAAATAACCTTGTAACAGATTGAACTTTGACAAATAATTTTAAAAATTTCATACGAAAAGTAACGCCAATTTCGGACGCCGAATTTGAACAGACTGTTATTTTTTTCAAGGAGCAAATATTACAAAAAGGCGATTTTTTTGTAAAACAAGGCAAAATTTGCCAGCAAATTGCATTTATAAACAAAGGAGCTTTGCGCGCTTTTTACATCAATGACAAAGCCGAAGAAACGACTTCTTGCTTTTGTACGCAAAATAGTTTGACGACTTCTTACAAAAGTTTCATTCTGCAACAACCTTCTACGCTTTCCATTCAAGCCTTGGAAGACTCCGAATTGTTGGTTATTGACCACGACAATTTACAAAAATTGTATAGCACGAGCCATGTTTGGCAAAGTATCGGTCGAACAGTGGCAGAAAAAGAGTATATCATAATGGAGCAATACGCGGCGGTTTTGAACAACGAAACAGCCAAAGAAAAATATTTACGCTTATTGAAAGAGCAACCCGATGTTTTACAAAAAGCAAGTGTTGAAGATATTGCTTCTTATTTGGGCATTACGCGCAGAACTTTGTCAAGAATTAGGCAAGAAATTTCTAAATAATCATTTGAGGACATTTGTCCTTTCAAAGCCTCGACAGTTAGCTCAACTTTGCACTATTATTTAACCATTAAATTTTATTGTAAAATGACTAATGAGCAAATTCAGAAAAATGTAAAAAGTGGTTACGCGGACATTGTAAAGCGCAACACTAAAAAACCTTTCCTTTCAAATATCTTCCAATGTTGCGATCCCAAAGTAATGGCATCTGATATTGGAAAAAAAATTGGGTACAGCGAAGAAGAATTAAAAAATGTTCCCGAAGATGCCAATTTAGGCATTGGTTGTGGCAATCCAACGGCTTTGGCTTCCATTCAAAAAGGCGAAACGATTTTAGACCTTGGTTCGGGCGCAGGTTTTGACTGCTTTTTAGCATCAAGAGAAACTGGCGAAACTGGAAAAGTAATTGGTGTGGACATTACGCCAGAAATGGTTTTGCAAGCACAAAAAAATGCCGAAAAAGGGAAGTACAAAAATGTAGAATTTAAAATTGGCGAAATTGAAAACTTACCAATTGAAAACGATAGCATTGATTTGATTATTTCCAATTGTGTCATCAATTTATCCAATCAAAAAGAACGCGTTTTTGAAGAGGCATTTCGTGTCGCAAAGCCCAATGGTCGAATCATGATTTCAGACATTATTTTACTAAAAGAGTTGCCCGATTATGTAAAAAATTCTGTGGAAGGGCACATTGCTTGTTTGGCAGGTGCAGTTACAAAAGCACATTATTTAGAAGCAATTACAAAAGCTGGTTTTGAGCAGATTCGCATAGATAAAGAAGCACCTTTTCCGATAGAATTGATGCTGAATGACCCCATTGCTGAAAAAATTGTTAGAGAAAATAACCTTACGGAAACCGAAATAAAAGCCATTGCAAACTCAATTGCAAGTATTTCAATCAGTGCTAAAAAAACTAATTATGAAAACAAATTATAAGCAATCTTTTTTGGGTAGTCTATGTGCATTTATATTAGGCACGAGTTGTTGTTGGCTGACGTCATTAGCGGTTTGGCTTGGTGGAGCTACTGTTTTGACCGTTATTTCAAGATTTGCAGACCAATATAATACAATGATTTTGAGTGTAGCATTATTGTTTTTTTTAGTAGGACTTTATCAATTTTGGAAACACAAAATACGTGTAACAAAAACCGAGTAGCCGCTACTTTCTGTTTTCTAGTTTTCTAACTAACGTGTAGATAATAAGTTGGCAAAGTTGAGTGTAGTATTTTAGGCTTAGACAAGCCAAATTTGAAGTTCGATGCAGCGCATCGGGCTGAAAATATGGAGAAGTATAAGTTTAAAAGACTAGTGATAACGCCAAGTATTATTTACACGTTACTAAGCAGTAGCACATATTTATATGTGTAAAAAAACGCATAACACAACACTATTTGACAATTATCAAATATAAATAAAAAGATAGTGTAAAAACAAACTATTGATGGTGTGGTATTTTATTTTAAAATAAAATTTTATGAATACCGAAATAAACTAGTATAAAAGTGGAATTGAAAAACACAGTTTATATTGAGTATTAAAAAATCTGTATTTTATGAAACATTTATTTATAAAATTGTAAAAAAAAGGCTTTTAAAATAAAGATTTTTGATTGTCACGCTTGCATTTTATAAAAGAAGTATATATCTTTGCATTATCATTTTTAATAAATTTGATAAATTTCTTGATTTAAAGAAGTTTAAGATTTATAATTTGGTTTTATTTGGTTAGGGCTGAGGTAGTGCTGTGGTTGGTGCTACCTCATTTTTTTTGCCCATAAGTGATCTTTTTACATTCTTTTTCAAAAGATGTAACAAAAAATACCCACCTACGTATAAAACGGCATAGTTTTTACCCTTTTAATTGCTTCGACTATACAAAACCATAAATAAAATTTTGATTTATTGGTTCTAAATAGTTACCTTTGCAAAGTTTTTTTAAATATAACATTTTTTACAAATATATTTTATTTGTAATTGTAGATAAAAAAGCGACTTTAATAAACAATTTTTGATTTCAATTCATTTTTTAAATAAGTACTATACAAGATGGCTCTTATTGGTTCTATCCGCAAAAGAAGCGGTTTATTGGTTTCATTGGTCGCGTTGGCAGTAGCTGGCTTCTTGATCATGGATATGACATCTGGTAAAGGTGGTCGTAATGGTGGTTTATTCGATTCGGGTAATACACTCGGTAGCGTAAACGGCAAAAAAATTAATTATGCTGAATTTTCTGCTTTGGAGAAAACAATGGGTCAGCAAGGCGATGCCTACGGTACACGTCAGCAAGTTTGGAATTACCTCGTGGACAACGAAATCGTGAGCGAAGAAGCAAAATGTATCGGCATGGGCGTAAGTCCAGAAGAGTTGATGGAGTTGCAATTTGGCGCGCCAGAAAACTTGAGTCCAATCATGACTAATCGTTATGCAGATCGCCAAACAGGTAGAGTAAATATGAACACGATTGGCCAATTGAAAGAAATGGTAACGAGTGGCAAATTAGACGAAACGCAACGTCAGACTTGGGCGCAACAAGAAAAAGAAATTATCGCAGAGCGCATGAGAACGAAGTTGTCGAATATGGTGAGCAAAGCGGTTTATATCCCGACTTGGCAAGCCGAACAATTGTTCAAAGATCAAAACGATAAAATAGACGCTTTGGTCGTAAAAGTACCGTATGCAAAAGTAGCCGATGGCGACGTTACGGTAGCCGATAGCGATTTCAGTGCTTATATAGCTGACAACAAAGGCCGTTTTTTACGTGAAAAAGAAGGTCGTAGAGTTAATTATGTAGTATTTGCGGTGCCAGCTTCTTCGGCTGACTCAGCATCATACCGTCAGAAGTTAGCAAAATTAGTAGCTGATTTCCGCGCTGCCAAAAACGATACGTCGTTTACGTTAGCAAATGGTGGTAACTATGATGGTCGTTATATGCGTAAATCACAAGCAAGCAAAGCAATCCAAGATTCATTGTTCGGTGGCAACATCGGCAAAGTAATTGGCCCTTATGTTGAAAATGGTACGTATGTATTGGCAAAATTAGTGAGTCGTATGGCTATGCCAGATTCAGTAAAAGCAAGCCACATTTTGGTACAAGGTGCTGGCGCTCAAAAAACAATTGATAGTTTGAGAGTGTTAATCGAATCGGG
>JAYUJV010000449.1:0-6141 GCA_043764975.1 Saprospirales bacterium | reverse complement strand
ACTATTTAGCGTTTTAAAATAACATATTATTTTTATTTTAATATTTAATAATTATATTTGTGCCATGTTACTTATTTGAGTTACATGGCATTTTTATTTCAAGTCTAAAATCCTTTATGAAACACCTATTTTTCACATTCGTCTTTTTTATATGTTCGTTTTTTTGTTTTGCGCAAACAAACACACTTCAAGTTTCTAAAATTGTATATCGTACTGGCAACAACGATGTGAGTTACGTCGAGTGTTACTTTAAAAACCTAAACGATGAACCTTTACACCCAACAAAAGTTGCGTTTTGGACACTCGATATGGCCGAATTTGGGGCTAAATGGAGCAAATATTCTCAACAATTTAAGTCTAAAATTGAGTCTATGGATGTTTCATTTCCAAAAAATGAAGTCAAAAAATGTATCGTAAAAATAAACATGAACGATGTGCAAGTACCTGTAACTGAAACAGTTGTGAATATGACAAAGCCATTTATCAATCCTGCGAAATCCGATATTGTAGTTGAAAATAAAATTGAAACTAGTAATGTTGCTGAAAATAACAAAGCAATTGAATCAAAATCCATCGTTAAAGTAGAAACGACGCCTGTTGCAGCATTAACTGAAGTAGAAAAACTTAAATCGATGTATAATAAAGAAGCGTTAATTTTAATCAATATGAATAAAATTGGTGCTGAATTAGACCGAAAAGTTGTGGATTTGAACTCAAAAATTGCTAAATCGAAAAGTAAAAAGCAAACCTTAGCTTATGAAAAAGAACTTGAGCAAACTCAAAAAGACAATAAATCATATTTGACAGAAATAACAGATAGAAATGCAAAATTAAATGATTTATTTGCAAAAATTTCGATGCTCGAAAATCCATTACTTCAAATTATGCAACCCAAAGTTGTTGAAAAAAAGGTTGAAACTAAATTAGAGCCGAAAATAGAAATGGCAGTTGTGCCAATAGTTGAAAAAAAGGTTGAAACTAAAATTGAGCCGAAAGTAGAAATTGTAGTTGCGCCAGTTATAGAAAAACCAATTGAAACTAATCAGCCAAATTCTAATGAAATTGAAATCAAAAACCTAAAAATTGGTTTGAAAAATAAAATCGAAACAGTTGAAAGGTTGAGTTCAGAATATAAAAAAAATGAATCATCAATTGCAGAAAAAAAAGCTAAAATTGCCAAAACGAAAGATGAAAAACAATTGAAAGTATTAAAATCTGAAGTTAAAAATTTAGAAAATTTAAAAGTTGCTTTTCAATCCGAAATCGTTGTTACGAATCAAGATATTGACAAAATAATGGATTTAATTGATTCAAAATCAAATCAAAATGACAGTGAACTTCAGATTGAAAATCCAATAAATATTGTAAAAGTAGAAAATCCAATTGTTGAAGTTGCAACAAAAAAGATTGAGGTAAAACCAGAAGTGAAACCTGAGGTAATTCCAGAAATAAAGGTTGAAAAACCAACTGAAATAAAACCAATAATTGAAGCAAAACCAGAAATCGTAGCATCAAATCCAATAGTTGAAACTAAAATAATTGAAAAACCAAAGCCAGCTGTCACGTCAATTCCGTCAGTCGATAGGGTAGAAGTGAAACACGTTTTGGTGGATTGTGCCGATTTGCAATTAGATAGTATTTGGCTTGTTGGTGTGAGTAAAAAAGTGATTACGGTCAATGTCATGATTCGTAACAACGGCAACAAACCTTACAATTTGTACGGCCCGACACGCTTCGATGACGACAATGTCGCGATTCGCTTTTACCTCAATGGAAACGAAAACCTTACACGAGGCGCAATTGGTAGCGAAGGCGCATTTATTATGGGCGTTTTGGATCAGTCAAATGGAATTTTACAGCCAAATCAAAGTATAAAATATACCATAAAATTCAACGGCGAAGAGCGCACTACGCTTACGCCGTATGTTATTGGCGAGTTGAATCCATTCGGTATGAACGATGAATGTAATCCGAAAAATAACTATAAATCGTTGTTGATAAAATAAAGTCCTCCCTAAATCTCCTGAAGGAGTGACGTGCAATCGTAGCGTCAAACTTTTAGTTGATTAAAAAAATAATCAATAAAAAAATGTGTAAATAATTGCAAAGCAATTATTTACACATTTTTTTATTTAAAGGTCAACGCTGACAGGGTTTTAAACCCTGTCAGCGTTTGGAAACTTGCAATTCAACCAATTCAACCAATTCAACCAATTAAGTATTCGTCGTCACATCATCCCAATCTTGATTTTGATATTTTGTGAGCCAATTGAGTGAATAATGACGCTCATAAATAATGCTGCCATTCAGATAGCCGCTGATGGTTTCGTCCTTTATACGCGCATCTACACAAGTCCAATTCATGCGATAAATCTTGTCCAATTCGTCCAAAATTTCTGATTTTGAACGTAATTTTGCCTTATTTTCAAACTCAGTTCTTGGGTGTGTAAAGCACAAACCGACGATTTCGCCAGCATCACAAATTTGGTCTGGATAAGTCAGTTCTGCTATAAAACCAAGCGCCCAAAGCATGGTGTTTAGGCTTTCATATCGCCAAATTGCATTGGATTGCTCTTGATCTTCGAGTTCCGATTTATCAAAAAGATAGTTTTCATACGTCGTAAATGAATCTACTTTTTTATCTTTTTTGGCTTTTTCAAGGTCCTCTTGCGGACAACCTTCGCCTTTTACGGCAATCAACATGAGTGCAAAAACGCGGTCTATGACTTCTTTTGTAGTCCTTATTTCGGTTTCAGATTCGGAAGCAACACAAGGCAATGTTTTACTCATTTTTATGTCGTGTTCTTTCAAAAATACTTCCGTTTTTGCTTTTCGTTCCAGCTGATCTTTCGTCAATTCTGCTGCTGATTTGTCAGCATATTTTGAATTTATGTTTACATCAATATCCGAAATCTCGCAATTGCCTTCCAAATCCAAGATTAAATTTAGATTTTTATCCAAAAAATGCTGTGTTTTTGCTTTCGGAAATGATTTTAAAGGATTTGCAAACACAAAACCATCTAAAGCCAAGGTAATTTTTTTGACAATCGAAATATATTCAGCATCAAATCCAGGCTCAACTATGACAGGTATTTCACAATTTGTGGACATTACTTTTATCACAAATTTGCTACGAACTGCTTCATTTTTTGTAGGAATTGATTGCACATAATTGGCCATGCCAGCCAAATTTTGACTCAAACCACAATCAATGTTATCTAAATTATACGATGGCGATTGTCGCGCTCTATAATTTATTTTAAGTACGCGCGTTTTGCTAAAAAAACCTCCTTTTATGGTAGCAAACAATGATTTTTGAAGGCCATTTTCGCTCACTTCCACGATTGCATTTGGCAACTCATTTTTTACAATTTCAACTATTTTTTCAAATTCTAATTCGTGACTATATATGGTGCAGTTTTCCATGAATTTTGTTTTTTAGTAATAAAAAAAGCGATTTATAAAATGTATAAATCGCTTATTATCAATTGTTTGTGTCTTAAAAAGTATATGCAATACCGACTAAAAAGCGTTTAGGCGTTTTTGCAAAAGCATAGCTTTTGCCATCATAAGTGATGTTGTCGCCAAATTTATAAAAGTTGCCTTCATATTTAAAATCCAATGAAATGCGTTCGCCGAGGTTTGCCAAAATACCAATTTGAGCGCCCCATTTTGCAGCTGCAAAATTATCTTTCCAACCATTTACCGAAGTCAAATCAGAGTTCGAGTTGAGGTGAATATGCGCCACAGGGCCGAAAACCAACTTTAATGGGCCGAGTTTTGTTCCCAATATTAACGGAATATCAAGGTTGGTATAAGTTTCAGAACGCAGTGTGTCAGTGTTTATTTTTACTAGGTTTTTCAAACTATAAGTCACTTTATTAGAGCTCAATAAAAGTTCGGGACGTATGAAAATCGGCCCTAAATCTGCCTTAATAAATACACCTAAATTGTAGCCGTATTTAGCATCTAAAATCGCCAATCGGAATGAATCTGTTTTACTTTTTAAAGTAATTGCACCATTGATGTTGTTGGTGTTGATTCCGCCTTTTATACCAAATTTGACTTGCGCTTGAGCTGTCATAATACTCAAGGCGAATAAGAATAAAAATGTTATTTTTTTCATGATAATTTTATTTAATATTTAAAAAATGGTGAATTTAGAACTGAAAATCAATGCTTTGTAGCATTTTTTTTATTTCAATAAGAAAACTAGCTTATTTATAAACGTTTAATTTCAAATATTTTGCCAAAAAAAATTAACTTTTTTAGCTTTTATTTTAAATTAATACTACAAAATGAATATCGTTTGCCGAAAACGATTGATATTTGCAGTTGTTCCTAAAAGTGGAGCAAAATTAGTACTTTATTAATAAATTCAAAATCTATATGCACATAAATCCAAAATATGTCAGTTCGCATACCGAACTCGATAAATGTCCAACGGATAATAAACCAGAATTTGCTTTCATTGGTCGCTCAAATGTAGGTAAATCTTCGTTGATAAACGCATTGGTGTTGCATAAAGACTTGGCGCGGGTGTCGCAAACACCTGGCAAAACCCAAACGCTCAACTTCTACGACATCAATGAGCAATGGTATTTGGTGGATTTGCCTGGTTACGGTTATGCCCGAACGAGCAAGTCGAATCGTGCTTTGTTCGGTACTATGATTTCGGATTATCTTGCTGATCGTCAGCAACTTAGCTGTGCATTTGTGTTGATAGATTCTAATATTCCACCTCAAAAAATCGACCTTGAATTCATAGAGTTTTTGGGCGAAAATCATGTGCCTTTCGTGATTGCATTTACGAAAACAGACCGAATGTCGAAGCTAAAATTAGAAGCTAATATTAATGCTTTTAATGAAAAAATGGCGGAAAATTGGGACCCGATTCCCCAATTTTTTATCACATCGGCAGAGCGAAAACTTGGTCGTGAGGAGATTTTGAACTTCATACAAGGCTACGCCAACGAATTTTATAATATAAAATAGTTTAGAATACTAAAAAAATGTTGGTTGTATGACAATTTTATAGGAGGCTGTTTTTTATTGTTTTTTAATCTAATAAAGGATAAATTATCCAGTAATAAAACTACCAAATGTAGTGTTTAAAAGTTTATTTATAACTCGCTGCGCTCAAAATTGAAACTTTAGTTTCAATAATTTGTGAAATTTAATTTATTTATCTACGATTCGTGTAATTCGTTAATTTGAGTGAAATTCGTGTTAAAATTTGTAACATTTGAAACGAAGTTTTGAATATTATTAAAGAACAAATTTTAAACAATGAAATAACTAATGCACTAAACTATAATTGTCATACAACCCAAAAAAGTTCTTTTATTTTTTTGTTGAAATATATAATTTAGTCAGTTTTTTGTATTTCTTCAAAAGTATAAGGTATTCAAGTCGAAATAAATAATTGATAATGAGTGTATTATGTAATGTAAAAACTGCAATACTTTATACTTTTATACTTAATACTTTAGAATATTAGGCTAGAGAACAGTCATATTAGATTTAAGTCAGAAGAATTTTAAAAGTACCTAAAATTATCAAATGTCCACTAAAGTATTTGACTCCGTAATTCCTCGAATCGAGGATTGGCCGATATTTCGATTGAGCGAAGATCGTAAAAATTTTGTGCAAGAAATCGACGATTTCACTTTTCAAAGGATTGTCAGCACGCACACGCCAGCCGAAATAAAAGAAATTATCGCGCAAACGATTTATAACGAACGCTTGCGTATGAAAGAAGATCCTTGGAAAGTAGATCCGCCAAATGATGCGCAACTTTGGAAACAAATCAGCCGCGATTTGGTACGAAAAGGCATTGATAATAAAGATATTGATAGCTCAAAAGAGTCGAATGAAGCAATTTTGAAACAAATCATTCATCGATATTCAACTGAAATTGTCGGTACTTTCAAAATTTCTACTTTCCAGTTTGCACGTCGATTTCTGACTGCTTTTTTTGGTCGTTTGCTCAATGCCGCTTCAGCCAAAAGTTTTTTCAAACTTTTGACTGGTGGTAAACTTCAGATTGCCGACCGATTCAAAATAGTAGGCGACATAGACCAAATTCATAACCTCATAAAAGAAGGAACGGTTGTCATTTTACCAACGCATTTTTCCAAT
>JAYUJV010000448.1:0-6144 GCA_043764975.1 Saprospirales bacterium | reverse complement strand
GTATCGGCAACAATCAAGATCCTGTGCTAAATTCGCGTTTCAACCTCACGCTCAATGGCAAATTGAGCAACGATATTGCGGTCAGCGCAACCCTCATGGACAACAATATTCCGATTCAGCCAGACGGAACGACTACTCAGCTCAACCAATTTGATAGAATTTTTATACAACTCAAACGCAAAAACACGACTTTGACAGTCGGCGATTACGATATGCAACGCCCAAATTCATATTTTATGAATTATTACAAACGAATGCAGGGCGGAATGATTGAAAATCGGGATTCGATTGGTAAAGGTTTGCTGACTGTACGCATAGCGGCGGCGGCGGCACGAGGTAAATTTAACCGACAACAATTGCAAGTTATAGAAGGTAATCAAGGCCCATATCGTTTGCAAGGTGCTGAGGGTGAGCGCTTTATAATTCTGAATGCAGGAACTGAAAAAGTATTTTGGGACGGCAATCTGCTCAAACGTGGTCTCGATGAAGACTATGTGATGGACTATAATGTAGGTACAATTTATTTTACACGCAAAAAATTAGTGACCAAAGATAATCGTGTAATTGTAGAATTTGAATATTCGGATCAAAATTATATTCGGTCAGTCACGATTGCGAATGTGGAATATAGGCGCGAAAAGGCGCGTTTTTATTTCAATGCATACTCCGAACAAGACGGAAAAAACAGTGGAAACGCCCAAACGCTAAAAGCAAACGAAAAAGAAGCACTCGCCGCGGCTGGCGATAAAGCCGAAACTGCTTTCGCAAATGGCATTGACACGCTCGCCGTTTACAACCCCGATAGAGTGATGTATCGCTACATAGATACGCTCGGAAAACGCGTGTTGCAAGTCAGTTCTAATCCTAATTTGGCGCGTTATACAGCACGTTTTTCGGAAGTACAAACAGGGCTTGGCTCGTATCGTTTGAAGCAAACTGCCGCTAATGGTCGCGTGTATGAATGGGTCGGCGAAGGGCAAGGAAATTATGTGCCGTTCGTGAAACTGGCTGCGCCAAAACAGAAACAATTATATACGTTAGGCGTTGATTATCAATATAATAAATTAACAAAATTTAATATAGAAGGCGCGATGAGTCGCTATGATTTGAACCGATTTTCGAGGCTCGATAAAGACGATGATACGGGTTTTGCAGGTGTGGCGAGCGTTCAACGCACCTGGAATCTGAAACGAAATTGGTCACTACAACTCAATGGAAAAACCGAGTGGACGGATACGTATTTTCGGGCGCTGAATCCGTACCGAAATCCCGAATTTTTGAGGGATTGGAATATAGGTAATTCGACACAAAAGCTAGTTTTTGAGCAAATCCATAGCGCAAGTTTTGCGTTAGCAAAAACCGATACAAGTCGATTTCAGTACGATATTTCGAGTTTTCAACGCGCCAAATTATATTCTGGCTTGAAGCAAGGTTTTTTGATACATCAACTATTTAAAAATACTACTTTTGATGCCGAAGCAAATGTGTTGAACACAAATACTTTGACAGAAAAAACAACTTTCGTTCGACCCAAAGCCGAAATTTCAACAGTTTTAAAAAAATTAGGCAATACAAAAATCGGTGTTTATGGGGAAAGCGAACGTAATAGTCGCACACAAAATGATACGCTTACGCGCGAAAGTTTTTATTATAATTTAGTAAAGGCTTATGCCCAAACGCCTTTGACAAAAAAGGCGAGTTTCGGAACACAAGTCGTTCAACGTCAAGATTTTGTATCAAAAAATAATCAATTTTCGGGCGTAACTAAAAGTATAGATTTGAGCATAAATGCTCAATATAAACTCAAAAATAGTAGTCTTTCGAGTACGTTTACGAAGCGTTCGTTGGCAATTTTAGACACTGCATTTACGAAATATAAACCGCAACAAACGTATCTTGGTCGTTTGGATTACAATTTTTCGTTGGCAAAAGACGCATTGCGATCTAGCACAGGTTATGAGTTGGGTTCGGGTCAGGAGCAAAAAATTGAGTATGTTTATAGTGAAGTTCGAGCTGGACAAGGCAATGGCGTGTTTATGTGGAAAGATTTTAATAAAGATGGCGTGAAGCAGCAAAACGAGTTCGTAGTTTCGCCGTTTATAGATAGCGCTCGATATGTTCGGATTGTGTTGCCGAGCAACCAATTTGTGCGGACAAACAATATGCTATTTTCGCAACAATTTACCTTGGATTTGAAACTAAAATTTGCAAACGATACGACTTTATTTGCTCGGTTTTTATCTAAAATCTATATTCAAAGCAATCTGAAAAACAATCGTAGAACAAAAGCAGAAACAGATTTTATTTGGCAACCTTGGGCGATGGTTCAACAAAACGCTTTGGTTGCTAATTCAAACACGATGCGTAATATATTCATTTTCAATAGATTAAGTTCACTTTATGAATTACAATACGAGCAAAATCAGCTTTCGCAACAAAATATATTGGTCACAGGATATGAGCAACGAGGCAATGCGGACGACGGCTTTCGCCTAAAATGGCACATCACAAAAAATATTCAGAGCAATACTCATATTAGTCGTGGGCGAAAAATAGCGAAGTCCGAATTTTTTAATACAAACAATTATGACATCGGTTTTAGACAATTGGAATCCAATTTGGAGTACCAACAAGGTAGCAGTTTTCGGGTTGGCGTACAATATAAATACAGTATTGCAAAAGACACCGTCGGTGAAATTGAAAGTGCTTTGAACCATGATTTTTCGATAGAAAGCACTTGGACTGCTCCGAAAACGACCTTGAACGTGCGTGCCAGTTATGTGCAAGTTTCGTATATGGGTTCTGTGGGTACGCCAACCGAGTTTGCGTTGCTTAATGGCCTCAAAAATGGGCGTAATTTATTGTGGTCATTCAACCTCGATCAGCAATTGACGAAAGTTATTTTCTTGAATCTCAGTTACGAAGGCCGACAAACTGGCGATATTGGCCACATCATTCATACTGGTCGTATGACGATTCGTGCAGGTTTTTGAAAATAATTGTAACAACTTTGGCATTAGTAAATTAGGTTATTTTTTTAATTTTGAGCAATTACTCGTTAAAAATAGGCAATAAACAATTGGTAAATTTTAGATTCCTACATTTTTGTAATTTTTCTGGTCAAAATTGCCTGTTGTCAATTGCTTATTCTAACGATAAACTCAATCAAAAAAGCGAAAATTATTTTTATTCTTTCAAAATAGCTAAGTAGTTAGCAATAATTAAACGTTTGTTTAAATTTAATCAAACGTTTAATTAAATTTTATTTAACATCATAAATACCTATATTTTATTGATGAAAATTATAAATTTTATCCTTTTTTCTAATTTATTTATTGTTCTTTGTGCGCTTTATATGAGTTCATATACCGCAAATATATTAAATATTAAACTCTCTTTAATGTATTATGGATTCGTCGCCACCGCGACTTGGAGTAGCTACTCATTGCACTGGTTTTTATCACAACGTACTGATATTCAGACAGTTCGCACTAAGTGGACTATTCAAAATGCACGCTTATTATGGTATTTATTTATCATCAATAGTGTCTTGAATCTTTATTTTTCATATCATTTTATCGCTTTTTACTACGCAATATTGCCTTTGGCATTGCTTACTTTTATTTATACCGCACCAAAGATTCCGCACCCAATTTTTGAGCGTTTAAAATCTTATGCTTTCGCAAAAACATTTTACTTAGCCGCTACTTGGACTGCCGTTACGGTTATTTTGCCGATTGTGGTCAATCAAAAAAGTTGGTCGTCACTTTGTATTACATTTATGCTCAATCGCTTTTTTTTGATTTATGCCATTTGTACAATCTTCGATTTACGTGACAAAAATGAAGATGCGAATAGTGGAATTAAAAATCTAATTACTTACTTTTCTGTGTCACAGATTCGATATATTATTTATTTTTATATCTTGTGTTTTACAATCACTATTTTTTTGCTTTATCAATTGCAAGTTCCAAATTTTCAGCTTTTTTGTATGGCTTGGCCTGCTTTTTTTCTACTCGCTACGCTACGTAAAAGCCTTACTTCGACTTCTGATTATTGGTTTTATGGCGTTGTAGATGGACTGATGATGGCGTCGGCGATACAATGGCATTATGCTTTCGCATAATGCTCACAACGTTTTGGCTCTCCGCGCCTTGATAAAATATTATTTTAATTTTCTTAATTTTTTATTCCTTTAATTCCGTCAGGCCCTATGTTGCGAAAAATAATTTATTATCTTATGTGGTTGCATACACATCCATCGCACGCGCAGGTCGTGACGCCTACTTATATATGTACGCTGGCGAATATTCCAGAATCTTCGGGGCTGTTGATAGACGCGCAACATCGGATTTGGACGCTCGAAGATAGCGGGAATCCAGAAAAAATTACCATGATTGACTCCCTCGGCAACATACAAAATACCTTAAAAATTACGAACGGCACAAACGTAGATTGGGAAGACATGACGCGCGACGAAACCCATACTTTCATCGGCGATTTTGGCAACAACAAGAGCGACAGAAAAGATTTAGTGATTTATAAAATACCGAATGTGGACTTGCAACTTGGCTCAAAAGCGAAGGCAGAATTGATACATTTTCAGTATGAAGATCAGTCCGATTTTAATCCGCCACTTGGCAAATGGACTTACGATTGCGAAGCTATGACTGTCACAAATGACAGTATTTATATATTTACGAAAGATTACACAATTCCGCTAAAAGGCGAAAGTCGAGTATATCGTTTGCCAAAAATTGCGGGCAATTTTAAAGCACTTCGAGTGGCAACCATCAAAACCGACAATGCGGCTTATGGTTTAGGGCAAATTACGGCTGCAACAGTTAGTCCTGATCAAAAACGCGCTATATTATTGGCGAATAATGCGCTCTATTTGTACAGCAATATCAACTTGCCACATTTTTGGGAAGCGAGCCGACAACAACTTAATTTTAGTGCAAATCTACAACGCGAAGCCGTCATTTTTGCAGACAATTGCAAAGTTCTCATCAGCAACGAATCAGCGAATGGTGAACCCGCACAACTCTATGAACTCAACCTTTGTCAATTGACAAATGTGAGCAAAATAATCAAATTACCTTCCGTAAATATTCAAAAAACGGAAACTGGTTTGAGTATCAATTATGACCTCGAAAAAAGCGATATTCCATTACAAGTCATTGATATACAAGGTCATAACATTTTTAAAACAAAACTTCATACCACAACTGGAACATTACAAATAGACAATTCTGAGTTTCCGAACGCAGGTATTTATATAGTTATCGTAGCAGACGAAAAAGCCAAATGGCGCATCGTACAAAAAGTTATATTTCAATAAATTGAAAAAAAGACATTAAAAAAAACGGTATAAAGTTTTACACTTTATACCGTTTTTTTCTTAATTTTCTACTACCGCACGTTTAAAAATAAAACGCGTATCAATATTTGCGCCTTGTCCAGTTGTACCCACTTGGTAGCTTTGCATATAGTCCCAACCGTTTTTACTAAAATAATTAATCAAATCCGCATGACTATTGAACGAAATACGATCGCCGTCCTTCGATTCGCAATCATGACGCTCCGCAAATCCACGATTTTGACCAAAATCTACACTCGCATAACCACTGTTAGAAAGCAATTTTGAATAAAAATCTGCAATGATGTACTTTGCATTTTTTTTGTCGTTTACGTTGATACCACGTACATATATTTGCGCTTGCGCTGCAAATGCACACATCAAAATAGCCGAAAGCACCATATACTTTTTCATAAGACTTTTCATAAAACTCTTCATAAGATTTTTTTTAATGGTAAAATAATACAACAAAAATAATATTTTATTTCTTAATATCTTGTTACGGAGGTTTTAAAGTTTTATTAAAAAAATCGGTTACTACTCAGGTGGGTAAAAAAAGCATAAAGTTACAAAAAAGTATATAAATTTGCATGATGAAAGAAAAGATAACATACGAAGAGTTAATAGTTGAGAATCAGCTGCTACGAAAGAGCATTGCTGAATTAATACTTCGTGTGGAAGAGTTGGAGAAGCAAAAAGGAAAGACGAGTGCCAATAGTAGCAAACCGCCCTCGACGGATGGGTATAAAAAGGTGATACAAAATAATAGAGAAAAGACGGAAAAG
>JAYUJV010000447.1:0-2304 GCA_043764975.1 Saprospirales bacterium | reverse complement strand
ACGTAGATTTTCGATTTCGGCACTTCCAGCTGGACAATTGACGCACTTTACGCCAGTATATTCTTCTACTACAACTTTATGAGCCGTGGTATTTGAGCCTGACGATTTTGGTATGATTACTGGTTCTTCTTTGCAAGATAAAACGAATAAACATAAAATGCCAAAACCAATATTTTTCATATTTTTCATATTCAATTCAATTGAGCAAACACAAAATAAAATACAAAGCCATTTTTATACTATAAAGTACTGATTATTAGCGTTTTAATATTTATTAAATAAATTACTTAATAAATATTATTCTCCAAAAAAGACTTTTGACTCATTAATAAAGCAAAGATAATATCAATTTATATAATTGCATGAAATCAAGATTTATTTTAAAGTAAAAAATTAAAAAAGTCAAAAAATAGTAACAAATGTAAAATTTTGAACTTTTTTATTAACCTTTGCGTTTTAAAGGAATTAACATAATTCATTCATCAAACATAAAAATATGGATAGCATTTGGGCGCACTATGCGCAAGATTGGCAAGAAATCTTATCAAAACCTTGGGTATCGTTGGCTATCATCGCTAATTTAATAATCATCGAAAGTTTATTGTCAGTTGATAATGCAGCTGTTTTAGCCACCATGGTCATGGATTTAGAAAAAGAAGAACGCGACAAAGCCTTGCGATACGGAATATTTGGCGCTTATTTTTTTAGAGGTTTGGCCTTAATCTTTGCAGCCGAATTGGTAAAAATATGGTGGCTCAAGCCACTTGGTGGTTTGTATCTACTTTATTTGGTTTACGATTGGTACAAAGGCAAGCAAACCGAAAGCGAAGAAGACGATTTTATAGACAAAAAAGGAAATTGGTTATACAACATGACCGTCGCAAATCTGGGCAATTTTTGGGCAACTGTGGCACTCGTCGAAGTGATGGATATGGCTTTTTCGATTGACAATATATTTGCAGTTGTGGCTTTTTCTAAAAATAGAATCTTGATTATAGTCGGCGTTTTTATTGGCATTTTGGCCATGCGTTTTGTTGCACAAGCATTTGTAAACTTGATGGAAAAATATCCTTTTTTAGAAACAGGTGCATTTGTTGTCATTGGTTTTCTTGGATTAAAATTAATCCTTTCCGTTTTTGAAATCATTGATCCAAAAGGCAACATAAACTATTTCATCAATAGCCACACCGCTGATATTTTACTTTCAGTACTTACCGTTTTAATCTTTTTTATTCCAATATTGACATCAAAGTTTTTAGGCTTTCCTAAAAAAAATGATGAGTAACTAATTCAGATTTCGTAATCGAAGTTTATTATAGCACCGAATTTATTCGGTATTTTACCACAACAAACCGAATGAATTCGGAGCTACAAAAAATAGCCATCAACGAGTATCACTCGCGATGGCTATTTTATTTATGCTAAGTTTGTAATTATAAACCTATTGTAGCACCGAATTTATTCGGTAATAACAGTAAAACAACAAACCGAATGAATTCGGTGCTACAAAAAATAGCCATCAACGAGTGTAACTCGCGATGGCTATTTTATTTATACTAAGTTTAAGTACATAAACATATTGTAGCACCGAATTTATTCGGTACTATACCACAACAAACCGAATAAATTCGGTGCTACAAAAAATAGCCATCAACGAGTATACTCGCGATGGCTATTTTATTTATACTAAGTAAAAGGCTTTAAACCTTATCTTAATTAATCCCTTTTGATAAACTTATGTGTATCTAAAACATTTCCGCTTTGACCTTCAATTCGGATTGTGTACATACCTGATGGCAAAGTACTCAAATCGAAAGTTTTTACTTCTAAGTTTTTAGCTACTGACATTTCAGAAGACCAAACTGCCTTACCTTGCATATCAAATACAACTACTTTACCATCCACTGCATCTTCTGTCGAAACAACTAAGTTCAACTCAGCACGTACTGGATTCGGATAAATTGTTGTTGCAAATGATTTACCATAAGTAACTGCAACTACTTGGCTCATTTCAAATTTGCCATCAGAGTCAATCATTTTCAAACGGTAGTAGTTGATACCATTTTCTGGACGTGCATCCGTCAAATCGTAATCTGCTTTGATGTTCAATCCGCCTTTCGCTTTTTGCTCACCAATCTTGATAAAGTTATTGCCATTTACTGAACGTTCTACTTCAAAACGAGCTACATTTTGCTCAGAAGCCGATGTCCAATTCAATACCACAACTTTGTCTGCTTTTCTACCTTTAAATGAAACCAACTTCACAGGAAGTGGAGACAAACTTGGGCCTACACCCGTTGCACC
>JAYUJV010000446.1:0-6151 GCA_043764975.1 Saprospirales bacterium | reverse complement strand
AATCTTTTGGTAAAACGCATTGACCTCAACGACGGCAAAGCTATCAAGACTTTGGTAACGAATTTGGAAAAAGAAATCGGTAACGCGGTCATTTGTTTAGGTTCAGTAAGCAACGAAAAAGGACAAATTACGATACAAATTAGCGATAATCTTGTAAAAGAAAAAGGTTTTCATGCAGGAAATATCGTCAAACAACTCAATGACGGCAAAGGTGGAGGTCAGCCGTTTTTTGCTGCTGCGGGCGGTATTGAAGTTGTTGTTTTAGATGCGGTATTGGGGAAAATGAAGGAAATAGTATAGGAACTTTTAATCGTAAAATTTTGTTTTAAAATATGAAATTAAGTTTTGATGAAATAGAAAATGGCGACCAATTTGAAGATTTGATTATTGCTTTTTTTGAAAGTTTGAAAGATGAGCAACGGATGTCCGTAAAAATCAAACCGTCAGGTAGAGGAGCCGATGGAGGACGAGATATACTCGTTACTTTCGTACTTACTGATGGTATTGATGATTTTGAAAGAACTTGGGTTGTACAATGCAAATTTCATAAAGGAGGTATTTCTACGGATAAAATCAACGATGTTAATATTCCAACACTTTTACATTCTTATAGTGCTTCGGGCTATCTTTTGGTTTGTAGAGAAACTGTTACAAGTAAACTCAGTAATCTTTTTGAAAGACTAGAAAAAGAGTGTATCTTTGGGCATAAATATATATTTTGGAATGGGTCAATGCTCACTCAAAAAATTACGGATAAGTCAAAAATTTTGCAACAGTTTTTTCCAAAATATTATGAATTTTATAAATAATTTTCAATATGAAAGCATTTTTGTCATATAGTGTCAATGACGATAGTAGATATTTAATATCTTTGTTATCGTCCAAATTACAGGATAATAATTTTACAACATCAACAAGTAACAATTTTTTTGAAAAAGAATTGGACTACACGACTAAGTTTGGGATTCAGAACTCACACTTATTTATCGGTGCTATTACAGATACTGGAATTGAAAAAGAACGAGTGTTAGAAGAATTAGCATTTGCACAAAACACGAAAATTCCTAATATTTTACTGATAGAAGATACTGTTCTATTAGATAAAAATTATTCTGGTAATATTGTTAGATTTAATAGAGATGCTCCGCAAACAGCGATTGAAAAAATAGAAAAAGAGATGAATAAAAAGCCTTCAAAGTCAAATACATCAGATTTACTGCCTTGGCTTTTAGCAGGCGCTGCAATTGTAGCTATTTTCTATTTTTTGGCTCGAAAACAAAGTCAAACTTAACCAAATAAAAAAAGCGTTTTAGAAACAATCATTTTCTAAAACGCTTTTTATTTCAACACTTCACAAACCAAAACATCCATCAGATGCTCATCTTCGCAACCAAAAAATACGCTTATCTAAAAAATAATATGCTGCAAGTTGTAGCGTTTCGAGAAGGCCATGTGACTAATAAAGATTTTCCTGATGGCGAGCGTTATTTGCGGATTGACTCTGCTGTAGAGCAACAAGATGTGATCTTGATAGGTGGCACAATTTCGGATGCTGACACGTTGGAGTTGTACGATTTGGCGAATGGATTGGTAAAATATGGTGCAAAATCGCTCACGATTGTCGTGCCGTATTTCGGATATGCGACCATGGAACGCGCGGTGCAATACGGCGAAATCGTGACTGCAAAAACGCGTGCTATGCTGCTTTCGAGTATTCCGCATGCGCCTTTCGGCAATAAAATTGTGCTGATGGATTTACACTCCGAAGGTATTCCGCATTATTTTGAAAGTGGCATTAGACCTGTGCATTTGTATTGCAAACCCATCATAAAAGAGGCGGCGATAGAGATTTATGGACACGATTTTGTGTTGGCAAGCACCGATGCAGGGCGCGCCAAATGGGTCGAATCCCTCGCCAATGATATGGGCGTGGAGGCCGCTTTTGTGTTCAAAAAACGCCTTTCGGGCGATGAAACCGAAATCACTGGCATCAATGCTGATGTAAAAGGCAAAAACGTCATTTTATACGATGATATGATTCGGACTGGCGGCTCGATATTGCAAGCGGCGAAGGCTTATAAAGCAGCTGGCGCAGCTCGATTGAGTATCATCACAACACATGGTTTGTTCAACAATCATGCTTTTGAACGCTTGGCGGATAGCAATTTATTCGATGCCATTTACAGTACCGATACACATCCAAATGTATTAAATATTAATCATAAATTGTTGAAAGTCAAGACTATAAGTCAATTATTATGTAGTTATTTATCTGCAAAATAATGCCAAAATATTTCACACCACACTTCGTTTTTTTGAGTATCGCGACCTTGTTCGGATGTCTTTTGTGCGTGCTGGTGCCGCCTTTCCAATCTCCCGACGAAATCAACCATTTTTATAAAGCCATACACGTCAGCGAAGGACATTTTTGGGGCGAACGGACGATCGACAATCGCCTTGGCGGACAGATTCCGACGAATGTTATTCACTTTTCGGCGCTATATCAGCCCATGATTCACAACGATAGTTTGTGCCATTTTGTGAATTTTGCTGAAGCAAAAAATATATCATGGAATGCTGACAATCAGTCGTTTATGGATTTTGCAAATACGGCTTTTTATGCACCGATTGCATATATACCACAAGCTGTGGCGGTTTGGATTTCTCAAAAAATAGATACCAATATTTACACTGGTTTTTTGATGGCGCGCTTATTCAATTACTTGATTTGGCTCTTGCTCGTGTATCAAAGTATTCGGATTGCGCCGTTTGGCAAATGGGTTTTGGCAGCCTTGGCGTTATTGCCCTCGTCATTGGCATTTCATGCGAGTTGCAATCCCGATGTGATGGTGCATGGATTAGCGTTTTGGTTGTTTGCTTTTAGTTTGAAAAACCATGAACAATTAGAAAAATTAACTAACGTTCAGCAAGGTTTTGGCTTATTGGCGGTGGGTATTTTGACATTACAAAAAGTCATTTTCTTTCCTTTTATTTTTCTTTTTCTTTTTTTTAGTTTTAATAAAGCCTTCAAAAATCAATTATTTTTTATTAAAACATTGATTATCAATGTTTTAATAATTATTTTTTTATTTTATAATTCAAAAAACTCATTCATTACTTACGATGATTACAACGTTCAATATCGCGATACGCAAACGCTCAACGAAGGCGTAGCGCCAATGTCGCAACTTCATTTTATAGTCGAACATCCCTTTTTTTTTTACGAAAGTAACCTTGATTTCATTTATAAAAAGTGCGCCAGCTACGTTGGCACATTTTGTCGGTAAATTTGCTTGGGTCGAGCATTATTTGCCAGCTTGGCAAATCGCAGCGTGTTTATTAGCACTTTTTTTAATCATTATCAATGAAAAAAATATAGACATCAATCGTGCGAAAAGAGTACGCTGGCTTAGCGTTTCGTTGCTCTTTTTTATGTCATTTTCGGTCTTGATGTATATGCTTTGGTGTCCAGTTGGTGCGTCGGTGTTGAGCAATTTACAAGGGCGATATTTCATCGGCATTGCGCCATTGCTCGCTTTTTCGATGTTAGGATTAAAGCCAATTTTTGACAAAATTCATTTTTTTTCAATCTCCATTTTGATACTTGCCAATATTCATTTAATATATTTAGTTTATAAATTATATTCATAAATGATTGAATATTAGTATGTTATGAAACATAAAAAGATATTTATAGTCTATGAATTTGTATCTACGATGGAACTCCCTCCTTTTTTACTCCTTTCCCTTTGGGGAAGGTTGGGATGGGGCTTAGGGTTGGGGAGGTCATTTAGGGAGGTCTTAAATAAAAAAAATGCCTCTCTACACAACTGACTGTGAGAAAGGCACTTAGAAACCTGAAAAATATATTACTTTAGTATGAAATAAAGTTACGTTATTTTACCCTAAAAATCCCACTTTACACCCATTACATAAGGTACTGTACTTGGATTTCCTGAACTTGATAAGCTCGGTTCAAACAAATCTGTTAGGTTATATTTACCATATAGCGACAAACCACCTTTGCCGACCGATGCTTGTAAACCAGCGTTGATATTGCTCATTTTGTATCGAGCATAAGTAGTACTTTGGATAGTCTGATCTTTTGTACCATTCATTTCTGTGGACATACGCGTCGCAACACGATAGCCTGCGTAAGCACCTAAACCCAACGATCCTGATTTTCCGATGCGAAACTCTACGCCAAACGGCACTTGCACATAGTTATTGGCCAATATCGCTTGCGTAATATTATTGTCGGTCACGAATTTCACAGGAGTCGAATTGGCGTCATCGTTATAGATCAATTGTTGGTTTTTTAATCTAAATTTATACGTATTGTAAGTGATGCCGTAATATACTTTAGCGCGTGAATTTTCGCCACCGATACGTGATTTGAACAATAAACCAACTTCTGCATTGCGCGATTTCCAATTATCTAGGTTCGGATGAAGTGCGTTGCTACCGTTCGGATTCGTCAATTGATTGAGTCCAAGCGCTACCGTAAAGTACATTTTTGTACGGCGATTACTATCACTTTTCTTGATTTTGAGCTTATCTTTCAACTTATCGCTTGCGCTCTTTTTCGTATCGTCTTCGTCATCATCGTCGTCATCTTTTTCTTTGATGATGATTTTTTTCTCTATTTTTTTACCGTCCATCTCTTTGTCATCTATCGTTACGGTTTTGTCCTCATTGCCATCATTGATAATGATTATTTTCTTTTCGACTATTTTTTTGCCGTCTGCATCAGTACGTTCGGTTGTCGTTTCGGTTACGGTTTCATTTTTTTTGTTCGTAACCTTTTCATCCATTTCTTTTATGATTTGCCCCAATCGGCGTACACCTTCAGCCACCGCATCTTCGGTTTTGATTTCGCCTTTATCTACTTTTGCTTTTAGTTCGCGAAGTTGTTTTTCGAGTTGCTCTACACTTTGTTTTGCAGAGGCTTCACTCGTTTTGCTATCGGTTTTTATTTCCGTTTTTGTTTCGGTACTTTGCGCTTTTGTAGTTCCAAAAGCTAACGTTAAAGCACTAAGGATGATGATAAATATTTTCGTTTTCATGATATTTAATATTTTAATTATTGAATGAATTGAATATTTTTTAATTTATAAATAATTGACTAACAGTTAATTGGTTGAAATAGGGAATTAGTTAAAATAGTTGATTTAGTTCGTAATAAATAACATTTAAAATGTCTTTTCAATCACTACTAGCAACCCACGATTTCTCACGACTCACGACAAAAATTGCGTCAAGCAATTTCTCTCACGACTCACGATTAGCAACTTTCGATTCTCGACTTTCGACTCACGATTCTTCACGATTAGCAACTTTCGACTCTCGATTTCAATATCCCCTCAAATGCTTATATTCTGTTGCCACATTATTGAAATTTGCCTTTTTGATTAATTCACGTGTTTTACAATCGGCAAAAGCAATTAATTTTTCGCTAAAAGTAGCATCGTCGGGCGCTTGTCGGCACGTATTGTTTATGATTTGTTTATTGAGTGCATCGGCCATATTTTCGTTTGGATTGATGTCGCTCAACTCAGGTAGATTCATCGCAATCACGGTTTCGTTGTATATCAAATTATTTAAATTTCTATTCAAAAGCGTTTCTGGGAGCGTTATTTTTTCGTTTTGTACAGTAGTTGCAATCGTTTGATTATCAGTATTTTGTGATGGATTTAACATAGTTTCATCCTGCTTTTGAACTGTGGTTGTAGGCATCAAAACAGGCGAATTGGATTTTTGTATTTGCGGTTTAGCAGCCACAATTATTTGCTTTGTTATTACTGCTTTTGGTGTTTCTAAAGTTTTATTTACAGGTGCATTTATAGGCGTATTGACAGTTGTAGTTGTGCTTGGTTTTACGATTTTCGGTTGCGCAGCCACAATCGTTTCGCCTTGCATTGGCTTCGAGTTTTGCAAATAAGTATAACCTGTATAGACCGTGATGAACAAGGCCGCTGCAGCAGCCACGCCATACCAAGCGCCTATACGTCTCCGTTCAGGTTTGTGTCCGAGTTCTGCCTGAACGCGTTCCCAAGCCAACGGACTAGGTTTTATTTCGAGATTTTCGAGCGCTTTTAAGCGTTCGTCTAATGGCTTTCGCATTTTTTTATTTTTTGTAACACCGTTCAAA
>JAYUJV010000445.1:0-6154 GCA_043764975.1 Saprospirales bacterium | reverse complement strand
TTAAGGAAACCGCCGTACACGTAAGTACATACGGTGGTGTGAGAGGACGGCAAATAGAAAACTGCAAGCAGTCTTCTATTTGCCTCCTACTTTAATTAGTGCTAAACAGGTTTGGTTTTAGAAAAAAATATTACATTTGTGAAGAAAAAACAGCTAAATAATTTTTTAAAATAAACAAAATGATGAAATTTTTTGTAACACTTTTTTTGTGCTTGTTTTGTATAAATGAAGCATTCACGCAAGGAAATATTATGTTGGTTGGCGGCGGTGCAGAAGCAGATGGCGGCTGGAGCGATGCGCCTTATCAATGGTGTGTGCAGCAATCGAAGACGAAGCGCGTAGCAGTTATTTCAGCGACTTCGGCTGGTGCTACGGCTTTTATTCCTGATTATTTTAAAAAATTAGGCGCAACAGCAGCCAAAAATTTTGTGATAGACAGCAAGTCTGTTGCAGATGCGCAAGCGACTTATGATTCGCTGAAAACCTACGATTGTGTGTTCATAAAAGGTGGTGATCAAGCCTTGTATTATACGTATTATAAAGATACCAAAACGCAAAAGGCATTGCAAGAGATTTTTAATGGCGGCGGCGTACTTTCGGGTACTTCGGCTGGTGCTATGATTCTTGCGCCGATTGTTTATACTGCCGAAAAAGGCTCAATTTATCCCGATGAAGCACTCACAAATCCCAATAATCCTTTTATGACCTTGAAAGACGATTTTCTGAACGTTTTTCCTAAAAATTGGATTTTCGATACGCACGTAGCACAACGTGGTCGCATCAATCGTATGTCATGTATGCTGGCGAATTGGACAATTTCTAAAAATCAAGCGGCCAAAGTGCTTGGTGTTGATGACCAAACCGCCGTGTGTATAGATAAAAAACTAAAAGCAAAAGTATTCGGAACTGGTGTAATCAACATATTGGAAACCATAAGTGCCAATCCCTTTGATTTGAGTAAAACGTATTTACAATCTAAACCCTTACAAATGCGCCATTTTTTAGCAGCCGACGAATTTGTGGTTGATGAAGCCGTTGTGTTGCCGACTGTTATAGAAACCAAAATACCCGCCGTGGTTTGTAACAATATTATATTAAGCGGAAGCGATTTAATTACTGAAAATCAGCATGTTATATCTTACGTAGTCAATAAAATTGGTTTAAATACAGATCCAATATTGGTTGTTTATCCTCAAAGTCTGACGAATATTGCAGCTTGGAAAACAGCCATAGAAACGGCTGGTGCAAAAAATGTAACAACTATATGGGACGGAAATTCGGTTGTAGATACAAGTACAGTTTATAAAAAAGTGATTTTTATGAGTTTTGCTTACGCTGATTATCAGACTTTTATGAGTTCTCCGCGAGGAAAATCGCTTTATGATAATATTAAAAAAGGAAAAATAAGTCCTGTTTTTATTGGCAGCTCGGCTCAATGGGCTGGCTCTACGGTGTGTAGCAATGTTTTTTTGAACAAAGATGCTTCATATAAAGGCGATTTAATTTTTGAAAAAAATCCAACTACCGTACTACAAAATACCATGCTGATGTCGAATACTTACTTGCCGACTACTACTAATTTTTATGAAAATGCTTCGAGTTCGCTGCTGTATGGTATGGTAAAAGATACTTTGCGAAGCGCCCTTTGGCTTTCAGGAAAAAGCGCAATGCTCGTGAAATTAAGTATAATTGGAAAGGAATATAATGTTTCTGCCATTCCAGGCGGCAGTATGCCAGTCATTTTAGTAACGCATGATTTTAAAAGTGGAAGATTTGTAAAAGTACCTGCGCCAAACAACACGAAGCCAAGAAATATTATCAGTTCGGCAGGCATGAAGTGGCAAACTTTGAGTGAAACTGAAGGTATTTATTTTGCGCCTTTAAAATCTACCATCGCTACCAATGACGTATTAGAAACAATAAAAATAGACGTTTCGCCCAATCCCTCTACTCAGTTTTTTAATTTTGATGTTGGCGAGCAAAAAGCTAATATCTTAATTTATAACGTATTAGGCGAAAAAATACTTGAAATAAATAACGTTTCGGGCAAACAAACAATTGATTTAGCCGTAGCGCCAAAAGGTATTTATTTTTTAGAAGTAGCGAATGAAAAAATTCGTTATGAAGCAAAAATAATAAAAAATTGAATATCGTGTGTTCAATTGGTAATTGAACATAGGATCGCCCAATTATCAATTGGGCACACTTAAACGTGACATCGCCCAATTACCAATTGGGCGCACTTTTACATTTTAACACTTTTACAAAAAGCAATACTTAGCAGCTGCTTTTCGTTTTTGATAAAAAAACATGAAACACTTATTTTTCTCTTTTTTCTTGAGCCTATCTCTTTTTGCCGAAGCACAAACAACGGATACCATCAATCAGTCCTTGAAAATTGGCGAATGGCGCTCTTATCTTTCATTTCAGATAGGTAAATATGTGACGCAAAGCAAAGAAAAAATATTTTTTGCCTCCGAATTTGCCATCGCCACTATTGACAAAAAAGATGAATCTTTTGAGTATCTCACCAAAACGGAAGGTTTGAACGATGCTGGCATACAACTCATACGTTACGATAAATTCGCCAAAACACTTATTGTTGTCTATAACAACAGCAATATTGACCTTGTATATGATAGCGGCGAAATCGTAAATCTAAAAGATATTCAAAATAATATTGACATCATTGGCGATAAAAAAGTGTATGATATTTGGATAGAAAATGCGGTAGACGTTTATTTGGCTTGTGGCTTTGGCATTGTAAAACTCAACCTTACTCGAAAAGAATTTGTATATACAACCTATACCAAAGGACTAAAAGTAAAAAGTATTACGGTGTTCAAAGGTCAGATTTATGCAGCAACGGATAAAGGGATTTATACTGTTCAAAATGATGAAAAAAATATCAATTTAGCTGATTTTAAGAAATGGTCATTCTTGGGCCCAGGCTATGGTTTTCCGAATAATTATACATCCAATGTAATTACAAACTATCAAGGGCGATTGTATATGGGCGTGAACGATACTTTGTTTCAATACAATGAGGTACAGTTTACGTTAAAAAAAGTAATTGGCCCCAAAAGCCAAAAACAAATCCTCAAATATATCACGACTGAGGGCAAATATTTGTTGGTAGGTTTTGCAGGTTTTGCTTGCGACAACTGCAATGGTCAATTGACTTTCGTCAATGAAAATGGAGATGTAGTCATCAGTCAGTCTAACAGTTGCACGCAGCAAATTCGGTACGCGATAGAGGACGAAAAAGGTCAAATCTGGTTGGCCGATGAGTATGAAAACTATCGCCGCATGAAAAGCCTTTGGTCGGCTTGTGAGTTATTGCCACACACCAATACGCCTTATTCAAGCCAAATCGGAGAATTGGCCACTGATGGCAAAGACCTTTGGGTGGCTTCGGGTGGTGTTTTTTTTAATGGCAATTATGATTACAATCCAGACGGTACATATCATCTTGAAAATGGCGTTTGGTCTTTTTATAACCGCACCAACGATCCAACTTACAAGAAATTCGACATTTTTAATAGCAATCGAGTAGCAATTCATCCCGTTAGCAAAAAGGCTTATGTAGCATCTATGCGTAATGGATTGGTCGAAATAGAGCCGACTACTAAAAAAACAAAGCTATTTACGTCTGCCAATACCAACCAAGCACTACAAGATGGCATCGGCGATGTAGGTGCAGTGCGAGTATCAGGTCTTGTATTTGACAAAAAAAATAACCTTTGGATTAGTAATAATATCGCTCCCAAACCAATCGTGGTTTATAAAGCAGATGGCACTTGGGCAAAACTTGGCGACCAAGTCAAAGGCGCATCCATATATCAAATTGCCATTGATAACAACGGTTATAAATGGTTCGTGATTGGGCAAGGCGACGGCGGCATCATCGTCTTCGATGAAGGTAAAACGATAGAAGACGAGTCCGATGATCGTTACGTAACGCTAAAAACATCTAATGCAAACTTGCCGAGCAATAAAGTAAACTGTATCGAAAAAGACCTCAATGGTCAGATGTGGGTCGGTACAGATAAAGGTGTAGCCGTGTTCCAATGTTCAGAGAGTGTATTCAAAGAAAAGTGTAATGCTTATTGGCCAACTACGGTCGTAGATAATATTCCAGATTATTTGTTGCGCTACGAGAGTGTGCAATGTATCGCGATTGATGGGGCAAATCGAAAATGGATTGGCACAAGCAATGGGGTATTCGTACAATCTGCAAGTGGTAAAACCCAAATTGCCAACTACAATAAAGACAATAGCCCGCTCGTGGATAACAACATTATTGATATTGCGATTAGTAAAGAAACTGGAGAGGTTTTCATTGCTACCGAAAAAGGCTTGCAATCTATCAAAGGAGAAGCGCTTGAGGGCAAAATTACAAACAGTGAAATCGTTGTTTACCCCAACCCCGTTCGTCCTGATTATGATGGCCCGATTGCGATAAAAGGCTTGGCTCGAAATGCCAATATCAAAATTACAGACAGCAATGGCACGTTGGTCAATGAAACCCAAGCACTCGGTGGACAAATGGTATGGGACGGCCGAGATTATAGCGGTCGTAAAGTAGCACCTGGCGTATATCTCGTATTTAGCACAGGCACAGCCGACCCCGAAAGTGCTGATACTGCCGTTACGAAAGTATTGATAATGAGGTAATTTTGTTATAATGGAGAGCATAAGGTCTTACCTTAATGTTTATCAAAAAAATATCGAATATCGAAGTTGAATATCGAATATCGAAATTTTGTAGAGTACTTTTGATATTCGTAATATTCGATATTCATTATTCCTTGTTCAATATTCGAAATTCGCATAAAAGGGTAAAACCAGATGGGCTTTGGAACATCCACATATTGTTAAAATAGCCACTTATCGAACTTTCGATAAGTAGCTATTTTGATTTTTTACTTTTTCTTAATAAAAATGGCACTTGTTACAGCGCGTTGCGCGCCTGCTTCGGGCGAGTTGGTTGCTTTTCCGTTGTTTACCAAAAGGCAAGTAGAACCACCACCATCTAAATTGATGGCATTGCTACAACCCATATTTTTCAGCAATTGAGCCATTTCTTCTAAATTTGCACCGACGCTTTCGCTACTTTTTTCGATGGCCAATAAAACAACTCTATTCGTAGCCGTATAGCCGATAGCGGAACGAGAGCGACCAGTTTTGTTGTTAATATCAATCAATTCTTCGACATCTGAAATGCGTAACACGTTGTCTTTTAGCAACATAGGCGAACCGCCGATGGCAACTGTTGGTGACCAAATAGCACCACCCACAGGAAAAATTTCTGACGGTTTTTCTTGTGGCGCAGCGCCAAGTGCATTCGGACTTGGCATCGGATAAGCGTAATTGATTGCGCCCGAAACGTTGTAAATCCAACTCACAGAAGGTTTTCGATTGCTAATCCCGAAGGCACAACGTGTCGGAAAATAGCTTGTGTTCACGCCATTGTAGCTTCGCGTCAAGGCTTTCACGTTCGGACTCAACATTTTATTATCATTAATAACTAAGCTATACGATTGTCCATTCGTGAGGTCAAAATAACCACCGTTTATTACGGCAAGTACATTTCCTTGTGTCGTGTTCAACCATTGATTTGGCGTAAGCCGATTTTTGTCCAAAGCCGTAGTGAGCGTCAAAGTTGTATCATTTAGGTTGAAAACGAACGCTGTTGCCTTGAAAGGTTGTCCATTCAAAGGCGTTTTGTACTGAAAAACGGCAGCTGTTTTACCCATGCCAAACGACAATGTACTGTCTTTTTTCCAGTCCGAAGGAAACGTAATCAAAGGTTCTTCTACGATTATCGGCGGATCTGGTGTTACTTTTTGTTTGGCGCAAGCCATCAAAACAACCATTAACAAAGTGTATAATATCGTTTTCATTTTTTTAATAATGTCTATTTTAAAACATAAAAGATTGTACTGTTACTATTTCTAAACAATTCGACAACTAATCAGCTAAACAATTTTATGAGTAATTTCTCAAAAAGCTACTTTTATATTTTATTGCATCTTTTAGCATACAACTCCGATACTTATTTCCAACCTTTATTTTGTACCATATTTGGATTCGATTGCATTTCGGAAAGTGGAATCGGAAAAGTCCAAGCGCGATTGTCGGCTTTGAGTTC
>JAYUJV010000444.1:0-2309 GCA_043764975.1 Saprospirales bacterium | reverse complement strand
GTCAGTCGCCGCAAACCGATGCGTTGCGTCGTGGTACCGATATATTGGTGGCTACGCCAGGTCGTTTGCTCGACCTTATCGGTCAAGGTTTTATTTCGTTAAAGTCAGTCGAACTTTTTGTACTCGACGAGGCAGATCGTATGCTCGACATGGGTTTTTTCAATGACGTGAAACGTGTGCTTGCACAATTGCCGCAGCGTCGTCAATCTTTGTTTTTCTCAGCGACTATGGCGCCAGAAATCTTGACATTGGCTTCAACGATACTCAACAATCCCGAAAAAGTAGAAGTAACGCCAGTTTCTTCGACTGCCGAAACCGTAAAACAAGCTGTTTATTTTGTCGAAAAAGATCAGAAAAAACAGTTGTTGATTCATATTTTGAGAGATCAAAGTATCAAGTCGGTTTTGGTGTTTACACGTACCAAACACGGTGCAAATCGCTTAGTGACGGATCTTGGCAAAGCCAATATCCATGCCGAGGCGATACATGGTAACAAATCGCAACAAGCACGTCAGCGCGCACTCAATGCCTTCAAAGACAAGGAGTTACGTGTGTTGATAGCAACCGATATTGCTTCTCGTGGCATCGATGTAGATGAACTTTCGCACGTCGTGAACTACGAATTACCAAATATTCCTGAGACGTATGTACACCGTATCGGTCGTACTGGTCGTGCAGGTGCATCGGGTATTGCGTTGTCGTTTTGCGACACAGAAGAGCGCGAGTACTTACGCGATATTCAGAAAATAATTGCGATGCAAGTGCCGACATTCAGCGGTCACCCATTCGAGTCCGAAAATTGCGAGCCGATTCCTTATCCTTCGGTGCGTATGCTGCAAAATGCGCGAAGTACCGAAAAACCTTTGGCGCGCGGTAAAAATTTCCCGATGCCAAAACCGCGTGGCGAAAAACTCGACAAAAATGGCAATCCTGAAAAGAAAAGTCACTGGCGTCCGTTTAGTCATCGTAAGAGTAAGAGTAACGCTTAGTTGCAATTAAAGAAATTAAGATAATTAAAGAAATTAAAAAAATTAAAGTAATATATTGTTAATCAGCTTGTTGTGAATAGCATATTTATTTAAAATTTCTTTATTTGCTTTAATATATAGAAAAGACGAACCTGTTTGGGTTCGTCTTTTTTGTTTTTATGTGCGTAATTTTAATTTTGCTCAAGGCTGATATTAAAAATAAAAGAATTTTCTATGCAACCTTATCTTACAGCGTTCTGTCCTATCAATAACTTTTCATTGCACAAAGTTATTATACTGCTTTCTCCGTTTAACTATTCTGAAATCAATCTTTCTAAATAAAAAACCAATATGTTAGAACTAAAAAAATTCCTTTTACTATGCCTTTTGTGCATTTCGAGTTTAAATATTTTTGCTCATAATCACTTATCGCATGATGATTTGCGGACTTGGACTGTTGCAAAAAAAGACATCAAGGCTTCCTTTTTGTTGCAGCGAAACGATAGCGTTTATTTGGAGCAAGAACACACTTTGCTACACGTCGCTTTCAAAAATTTATCGGAAGCTGACCAAGCATTTGTTTTAGAAAAACAATACACTATCGAAACTTTAAATACAAGCAATCAAAGTGTACAAACAATTGATAATCAATTGTTTAAATTTGATAAAATTGCTTTTTACAATTTATGTTTTCTCTTTTTTGGTGGACTTTTTTATTTTATTTATAAACAAAAAAGCAAGCATAGATTAGCATTTTCGATAGCAATACCGACGGTTTTATTGGCTCTTTTTAGCTTCAAAATACTGCTCGGAACTGACCCAAAAGTCATGGACGAAGCCTTCCAACCTTTCAAACCGAACATCGCTACGCATTGGGATAATACTTATTTTTATGTAGAAAGTAACGGTATTCCGACCACGCATAGCATGATGACGGGCATCACAGGTTGGCAACAACAAGCACCTATTCCTCAATGTTACACAGGTACGAACGCTTGGAGTATTCCGCTAAATCCTGTCGTGGCAACTACGCCTGTTCCCGTAAATGCGATGCACTTTTCACGTGGTGCGATTGCAGTTGCTACTAATGGAATTCCGATTTTCAACCCTTATACGAATACGGGCGTTGATGCTTTTGTAGATGGGCAACTCGATAATTGGGGCGGTCATTGTGGTCGCGCTGACGATTATCATTACCACACCGCGCCTTTGCATTTACACGATTTTACGAACAAAAAGACCTTGCCGATTGCTTACGCGCTTGATGGTTTTGCGGTTTATGGCAGCCTCGAACCCGATGGCAGTGCCATGAAATTGCTCGATACAAACCACGGTCACAAC
>JAYUJV010000443.1:0-6168 GCA_043764975.1 Saprospirales bacterium | reverse complement strand
AATTGAATTAACGTTACGTTGTAAAATATTTTTTTTATTCGTTTAATTTGTATTTTGAAACTTTGTTTCAAAACTTAGTGAAATCAAAACGTAAAATTGAACAAATCGAAAAGTAACACTAAAGAATAATTGAAACACGAATTTGAAAACTAATTTAGCGAATTACACGAATTTTTTTAATTAAAAATTAAAAAAAATCGTATGCGTAGATTAAAATTGACTTTGTCAAACTTATGTTTCGTGTAATTTGTAAAATTGTTTTTAAAATTTGTGTCTAAAACATTTGGCATTTATGCCAAATAAATATCTAACCGCTTATTGAAAATTTAAAAACTAATAACAACATGCCTATTTCAATGCCACAAATTTCCCATCGATTAATTCAAAACAGCAATCGCATTGCATCGCAAAATCTCTATCGCGGCTCGTGATAACGATAGTAGCGCCCGTCGGATTGTTGATGATGTAATTCATGATATTGGTTTTGTAATTTTGCTTGAGGCCAAGCCACGGCTCTTCTAGTAAAATCAAATTCGGCTGATGCACCAAGGCGCGTAACAAGATTATTTTTTTCGCAATACTCGACGTCAAATGCTTACCGTTGATGTCGATTGGTGTCTGAAAACCAAGCGGCAAATTCAGCAAAAGATTGTCAAACTCAAGTTGTTTGGCGACGGCGATGATGTCTTCTGGTGTCACATCTTCACGCCCCAACGTGATGTTTTCTAATATTGTACCTGAAAACAACTCCTTTTCTTGAAAAAATATACCAATTTTATCCCGCAACGTTTCCAATTTATAATTGTTAATCGGAATATTATTGACCAAAAAATTACCTTCAAAATGTAAATAATAAGTACTCAATAATTTGAGCAAAGTCGATTTCCCAGAGTTCTCTTCGCCAATGATACAGACCGTTTTGTGCGCTGGTATTTTCAATTGCACATCGCTAAAAATCTTTTTTGAATTTGGATAAGCAAACGTAAAATCATTTAATTCTATACCAATTTCATTTGATTTCAAGGCCAAAGTACCATTTTTTTCGGAATAATGCTCCGTTACGGAGGCTAATTTTTCGATGGCTGTCAATACATCATATACTGTATCAAGGTTTTTAATGACTTTTTCGACCGATGCAATGATGCTCAAAATTACGATTTCGGCGGCAATAAATTCGCCAATATTGATTTTCTGATCCACCAATAACATACAACCCACGCCCAACAAAACCGCCGTAACGGCTGTCTTAAAAAATATAAGTGAACGATATTGAAACAACAAAATCTTGAAATGACTCGTGCGCGATTCGAGGTAATTGACCACAATGCCATCAGCCTTTTTAAAAATCAAATCCGAATCTTCATTAAGTTTGAATGACTTTATGAATTTGGCTACTTCTTGCATCCAAGCCACAAAATCGTATTTATAATTACTTTCTTTTATACTCGTTTCTAAACCTTTTTTGCTCGTAAAATACAACACAATCCACAAAATAACAACCAAAATAAATCCAAAAGCAATAAAAAATGGATGATAAAAAGTGAGTAATACAAGTCCAAATAAAATCTGAATCAATGCCGCTGGAATATCCAACAATAATTTTGAAAAGCCTTTTTGAAGATTTAGTGTATCAAAAAAACGATTCGCCTTGTCAGGCAAATAATATTGATCGGCTTTATACAGGTCGAAATGAGTTAGTTTTTCGATAAAATCGAACGCATAATACGTAAAAATCCGCTGCTGAATCCGTTCTATGATTTTCATTTGGTTGAGTTGTAACACGCCAACCATAAACACCGCCAAGACTACCAACACAATCAGCACATACAACGATGTAATCATGGCTGCACCCAACACCAAGCCAATAATGGCTTGCACGCCAATCGGAACGCCCAGTTGTAAAAAGCCATTTAAGATTGCATAAAAATAAATCGCGCCTACATCACTCTTATTTCTATTCACGAGTTGCCAAAACCGAGTCAATGCACTAGTTTTTTCCATAATTTTAATTTATTTTATTGCAAAGATATTCTTTTTTTTGACATTACGATAGTATTACTATCACATTTAATTGTAAAAATATTATTTTTACAATTATTACTACTTTATAAACTATTTATACTACCTTTGTGTTTTAAATAAAAAATAAAATGGATTTTAAATTATCATTTAATGTAAACGAAACGATTTATTTGCGCAATCCCGAAAGTACGGAATTGGGCAAAAAAATAGTAAAACAAAGTATAGATTTAATCTATGAACTGGGTTTTGAAGCGTTTACATTCAAAAAATTGGCGAAAGAAGTAGGTACAACAGAAGCCTCTATTTATCGATATTTTGAAAATAAACATCGTCTTTTGCTTTATATCATCAATTGGTATTGGTTGTTTATGGACTATTTAATCGATTTTCAGTTGCAAAACATCAATGAAAATAAGCAAAAGCTAAAAACCATTATTCAGATATTGGCCAACGAATTGCCCGAAAGCACGAGTGGCCTCGACTACAATAAAAGGTATCTGAATCAAATCGTGATTTCGGAAAGTAGCAAAGTTTATCTGATAAAAGATGTGGCAGAAATCAACAAAAACGAGGTTTTTAAACCATACAAAGATCTTTGTGCAAAAATTGCTGACGTGATGGCCTTGTATAACAAAAAGTACGCCTTTCCAAAATCCCTCAGCACTACGCTCATCGAAACTGCACACCAACAGCAGTTTTTTAGTCAGCATCTACCACGTTTGACAGATGTGACAGAAAAAAACAAGAAAAAATTTACAGGCCAGTTTTTGGAAGATTTAGTGTTTAAGGTATTGGGATAACAATAGACAATTGGCAATAGGCAATTTTCATTAGGCAATTTAGCGGTTTGCCAATTACTTTTTGTCTATTGTAGATTCAACGCTGACAGCGTTCCGAACGCTGTCAGCGTTAGTAAAACGGAAAAACCCTATACACTTTAGTGTAAATTTTAATTTATTTTTTTAAACATTTGTTTTGATAATTAAAATAATATTGTACCTTTGCTAAACAAAATGTTTATTTGATACAATATGATAAAACGTCTTGCAATACGCAATTTTGCGCTGATAGAGCAACAAGAAATTGATTTTTCGGAAAAATTAACCATCATTACAGGCGAAACTGGTGCTGGTAAATCCATTATTTTAGGTGCATTGGGCTTGATAATGGGTAATAGAGCCGAACATATTTCATACTACGACGAAACGCAAAAATGCGTCATCGAAGCCTTTTTTGATGTCAAAAACTATGATCTAAAAGCCTTTTTTGATCAACACGAACTCGATTATGACACCGAAGTTGTGGTACGCCGCGAGATAACGGCTGCTGGCAAATCGCGCTCATTCATCAATGATACACCCGTCACGCTCAAAGTTTTACAGGATTTGAGTAACTCTTTGATAGACCTTCATCAACAATTCGATACACTCGATATACATAATGTGTCGTTTCAGCTACGCATGATAGACGCGTTGGCGGACAATAAAGAATTGTTGCAACAATATCAAGTACAATTCAAAAGTTTCCAATCCGATAAGCGAAAATTGGCATCGCTCATAGAGCAAAGTCAAAATGCTTCGCGCGAAATTGATTTTCTCAATTACCAATTATCAGAATTTAACAAAGCAGAACTCATTGACGGAGAGCAAGTTACGCTCGAAACCGAGCAAAGTCGATTGGCGAATGCAGAAGTTATTAAGCGGAATTTGGGTGCAGCATATCAACACATCAGCGAGGCTGATAATTCGTTGGTCACACAATTGCAAGAACTGGCAAAAAATGTTTCGGCCGTCAAAAAATATCATTCAGAAATACCAAATCTTTACGATCGTATCGAAAACTCAATCGTAGAGTTACAGGACATTGCGTCCGAGTTGGAAACCATCGCCGAAGAAACTGAATTTGATGGCAGCCGAATCGAAGAAATACAAACGCGACTCGACACCATATATAAGTTACAAAAAAAGCATAACGTCACGTCAATCGCCGAGTTAATCGTGTTGCAAGAAGGTATAGAAAGCAAACTTTCGGGTTTTGAAAACCTATCAGACCAAATCGCAACACTCGAACAAAGTATTGACAACCAACAAGTTACACTCAAAAAAGTTGCAGCGCAACTTTCAGAAAAGCGTAGCGGTGTGGTCAATCATTTTGAAAACAGTGTCCACGAACTCTTACACCAATTGGCGATGGAACACGCGCGCATAAAAGTAGAAGTCCGTCCATTAACTGATTTGAATATGACTGGCACCGATGAGGTTGAGTTCCTTTTTGCACCAAATAAAGGTAGCAAATTTGCCTCTATAAAAGATACCGCTTCGGGCGGAGAATTGTCGCGCTTGACCTTGTGTACCAAATCTTTAGTAGCCAGCGCAATACCATTACCAACCTTGATTTTTGACGAAATAGATACTGGTATTTCTGGTGATGTGGCCTTAAAAATGGGTCGTATTTTGCAATCACTCAGCACACACCACCAAGTAATTTCGATTACACACTCTGCACAAATCGCCTCGAAAGCTGATGCACACTATTTTGTATATAAACGCGCCCTCGAAGACCGTACTGTCACGACCGTAAAATCGCTGAATAAAGAAGAACGAATCCGCGCCATCGCGACCATGTTGAGTACCAATCCGCCATCGGCGAGTGCGCTGGAAAATGCGAGGGATTTAGTTGCTGGGATTTAGGTTTGAATTAAAAAAATGAAGGGAATTAAAGAAATTAAGAAAATATGTTTTGTTTTCTATTCCCGCTTTTAAAGCTGACAGCGTTTCAAACGCTGTCAGCTTTAAGTTGCAGATTTACAACATTTAACGTCGTCGAGGTTTGAACCTCGACGACGTTTTTAATAAAAGCATTAATTCACAATTTTCCAATCTTTTTTAATCCAATTTCGTTTAAAACTTTGCTATAGGTTTGAATTAAAACGTATGGCTTAATATTTGTATATAAACTACGTTGTATAATTTATATATGAATTTATACGTTATCATTATATTGTATTTTCATAAAACATAATTAGATGTTAAATATACCTGTAAAATATTGCTTTTTAATTTATATATTGCTCACTATCAGCGCATTAGCGCAAGCGCAATGTACAAAAGGCGATTGTAAAAATGGCAAAGGCTCATTCGTGTATCCGAGTGGCGCACGATATACTGGCGAGTTTCGGAATGGCGAAATCAATGGTTTTGGCATTTGCACGTACAGTGATGGCAGCAAATATGAAGGCAATTGGTACAATCGTTATCCAGACGGAAAAGGTACAAAAACATATAGCGATGGCAGCAAACGCAGCGGCACTTGGAAAAAAGGTGCATTCGTAGAAGGCTCGGAAGACATGGCTAAAAACTCCAAAGAATCTGCACGCGGCGAACAAGAAGGCGATGGTATGACTATCCAATATGGTTGCATCAATGGCGATTGTGAGAACGGTGGCGGCACGTATGCTTATCCAGATGGTAGCAAATATGAGGGTCAATTCAAAGCAGGAAAAATACATGGTTGGGGTACATTTTTTTATACCAACGGCGATAAATATATCGGTGGATTCAAAGAGAATGTGGCGCATGGCAAAGGTACAATCTTCAAATCGAATGGCGATAAAACGACTGGCGAGTGGAAAGATGGCGAGTATATAGGCGCGGCAATCGTGGCGCGTGATCGCGTGGGCTGCATAGAAGGTAATTGCGGCACAGGCTATGGCACATATATATATAAAGATGGCGCAGCAAAATATATAGGCAAATTTATGAATAATTTACCGAACGGAAGCGGTACGGTTTATTACACAAATGGCGAGCGATACGTCGGCGAATTTTTAGATGGTGCATTCGAGGGCAAAGGTGCTTTGTACTTAAAAGATGGTACAATCGTAGATGGCCAATGGAACGATGGCACATATGCTGGCGCAAGCGAAGTATCGCAACAAAAGGTAGAAAACGTTGGCAATAAAGCAGCTACAAAAGTAGCAGACAAAGACGAACCGACAACAGAAATCGTTGATAATAAGCCAGTTAAAGATATTAAAAAAGACGAATCGACAACTGTTATTTCAACTACAAAAATTCCAGCTATAAAGGTTTGGGCGGTCGTGATTGGTGTTTCGGCTTACAACCACATGCCAGTTTTGCGCTATAC
>JAYUJV010000442.1:0-2316 GCA_043764975.1 Saprospirales bacterium | reverse complement strand
CAGGGAACTCGATGCGGTTGTTCATGGCGCGTATAAAATCTCGTAATGTCGTGTCTTTTTGCACCAACTCATATATCTTATTGTATCGCGCACTCGTCGGTTTTACAATCACCAATTTGAAATCAACTTCGCCATTTTTTGACGCTATACTATCCAATTTACTCGCCTCGCTCGTCTTTGTCGTTGTGCTATTGTTGTTTTCATTTTGCTTACAAGCGTATATCAATGTCGTGATTATAAAAAGAAAAACAAGTGCTTCGATACCTTTTTTCATTAGATTTTTTTTATTAATAAAATTATAAACAATTGATTATCAGATAATTAGGAATTAAATTGACTCAAAAAAAATAGCAAAATAAAATTAAATCTGTTTTAAAATGTGCCACTCCTACGGAGTGACATATTTAAAAACATATTATTTTCATTACTTTAATTTTTTTAATTTCCTTAATTTTTCCCGAATTTAAGGTATATTTGTAGCCTAAAATAAAAACAACCAATCGCTTGAAAAACGGCTACAATATACATCAATTGCAACAACTGACGAATGCTCAATTGCTCCAGACGGGCGATTCGGAGCGTTACATTACGCACATTGCTTACGATAGCCGCTATGTTGTTTTTCCAAAAACGTCCTTATTTTTAGCCTTAAAAGGAAGCAGACACGATGGCCACGCACACTTGGCCGACGCTTACCAAAAAGGTATTCGCTGTTTTATTGTTTCGCAACAAATTGATAATCAGCTATTTAAAAACGCAACGATTTTATTTGTACCCGATGTAACGTTGGCTTTGCAAGCGCTAGTAAAGTATCATCGACAACAATTTGAGTTGCCAGTTATCGGCATCACGGGCAGCAATGGTAAAACGACCATCAAAGAATGGCTCAGTCAATTGATGGCGGAAGAGTTTGCGATTGTGAAAAGTCCAAAGAGTTTTAATTCGCAATTGGGCGTGCCGCTTTCGGTTTGGCAACTGCAAGCGCACCATAATTTAGGCATTTTTGAAGCTGGCGTTTCGACCACAAACGAGATGGCCACACTCCGCGATGTCATACAACCGACCATCGGTATTTTGACCAATATAGGCAATGCTCACGATGCAGGTTTTGAGGATAAAAGTCAGAAAAAAGCAGAAAAAATGTTGCTTTTTGAACACGTCAAAACCTTGATTTTGAAGGCTACCGATGCTCAAAAGATTTCAAAAAATGTTGATATTCAATACTTTACATGGAAATATCCGAATGAAGATTTTCAAGCGACACTTTGCATAACGGCCATAGAACACAACAAACACAATACGCACATCAAAGCGGAATATTTGCAGCAAAACATCAGTATCACGATACCGTTTATTGATGCCGTTTCGCTCGAAAACGCGATACATTGCTGGTGCGTGATGCTACAATTTGGCTACGATTCGGCTACGATTCGAGCGCGAATGTTGCAGTTGCAAACCATTGCCTTGCGCCTCGAACTCAAAGCTGCCATCAATGATTGCGTCCTCATCAACGACAGTTATAATGCCGATTTGACGTCGCTCACGTTTGCCCTCAATTTTATGGCGCAACAACGTAGCCAAGGTCGACACACAGTCGTACTTTCCGACATATTACAAAGCGGGCTTTCGCCCAAACACTTGTATCAATCGGTAGCAGATTTGCTCAACGTACAAGCCATTCAGCGCGTGATTGCGATTGGGAAGGATATTGATATTTTAAAAAAATATTTAAACCAAAACATTGATTATCAGCATTTTGCAACTACAAATGATTTTTTAAATCAAGTCAATCAAGATACTTTTCGGAACGAAACGATATTGCTGAAAGGCGCACGTAATTTTGAATTTGAACGCATCGCCACGCGCCTTTCGCTCAAAGCGCACAAAACCGTAATGGAAGTGAACCTCAATGCGCTGCGTCACAACCTCAATACCTACACGCAATACCTCAACCCTGGCACAAAACTTTTGGCGATGGTCAAGGCTTATGCTTATGGCAGCGGCAGCGCCGAAGTCGCCAAATTACTCGAATTTTTGAAAATAGATTATCTCGGCGTGGCATATACTGACGAGGGCGTGGCCATCCGAAAAGAAGGCGTTACGTTGCCGATTTTGGTACTCAATCCCGAAGAAACGACCTTCGAGGCACTCGTTCGCTATCGTTTAGAACCCGAAATTTATAGCATTTCGCAAGCCCAATCTTTGTTCGCTTATGTATCAAATATCGCTGATTTTAAGGTACACATCAAGCTCGATACAGGTATGCACCGCTTAGGATTTGAGCCGCACGACCTCCAACGTTTGATGGACTTATTG
>JAYUJV010000441.1:0-2320 GCA_043764975.1 Saprospirales bacterium | reverse complement strand
GATATTACGACGGAAGCTGGCAAAGAAATTACCTTGAATCCGAAAGCAAGTTTCAATGTAGCGAAGTTCAAATGGCTCAACACGAAGTATTTTGAGTGCGATACTTGCTATTATCCAAAAGTAAAACCGCTCTTGACGCAAACGTATGCTTTAGATGTGTTCGACAAAAACGGTTGTTATGCGACCGATGCCATTACGCTTTATGCGTTTTTGATTCGTCGGGTATTTGTACCAAATGTGTTTAGTCCGAATGTAGATGGCACGAACGATAAATTACGTATTTTCTGTGGCGAAGGCGTATTGCGAATCGTCGATTTCCGAATCTTTGACCGCTGGGGCAACATGGTCTTTGAAGATGGTAATTACTCGGCTGATGAATCTCCCGATCATGGTTGGGACGGCACGTTCCGAAATAAAGTCATGAATAATGATGTATTTGCATACAGTGTTCGGATAGAATTTACAGATGGTAAAATCGAAGACTTTAAGGGCGATATTACGATTGTAAAATAATTAAAACATTGATAATCAATATTTTATAAATAATTAATAAAATAAAAAAGCCTTGCTTCGTTGGATTAAAAATCCAATAAAGCAAGGCTTTTTTTATGAAAATAAGGAAAATAAAAATATTTTAAGTCCTCTTTGATTTAAAAAAATGACTCATCAAGGCAGCACATTCATCGTGCAGCACGCCATAAGCGACTTGGGTTTTGGGGTGTAGCATCGTTCGCCCAAAGCGCATAAAACCGCGTTTTTCTTCGGCTGCGCCATACACCACTTTCGAGATTTGCGACCACGCTAGCGCGCCAGCGCACATCGTACAAGGCTCGATGGTTACGTATAAAGTACAGTCCGTCAAGTATTTAGCGCCGAGATATTCGGCAGCAGCCGTGATGGCGATGATTTCGGCATGCGCCGTTACATCTTTCAATTGCTCGGTTCGGTTATGCGCTCGCGCAATGATTTGCTGCTGACAAACGATGATTGCACCAATCGGCACTTCGCCTGCTTCGCCTGCTTTTTCGGCTTCTTGCAATGCTTTACGCATAAAATACTCGTCAGAAAACGGCGTAATCATATTTATTTCAATTTTTTTGTAACTTAATGAATCACCGAATAGAGTGGAATTTTTAAGGCTTTACTCAAAATTATGGACAATTTGCAATAAGCAATAAGCAAATTTATTACCAAATTGTTGCTTATTTGCCAATTGTCTATTGCCTATTTGATGCAGGTCTTTTTACTTCAATTCCTTCGCATAATGCTCAATAAACAAATAACCTTCTTCTTTGATAGTAATATCAAGACCATGTTTCGCGGCAATTTCTTGTACTTCTATGCTTTTCATGTTCCCACTTATCGTGAGTTCTTTTGAGAGTTGAAGTAGGAATGCACGATGCTCGTTGAGCATTTCCATGGTTTCGCCAGCCAAGCGTTTCATCATCATTTCAATGGCAGTATCGGTGTCCTCGAAGCTCATGTTGTAATCGCCGATGGAGATATAATAGGCCTGGAACTCGCGTTCGAACGCAAATTTTCGGATATAATCAATTGCCAATACCGTTGCTTGCTCACGATCATTTGAGCGACCAATAGAGGCTTGATCTGGGCCAAATATAATTTCTTCGGCCAAGCCACCTGCTAGTAAAACCTTGATTTTATTCGTAATACTTTCTTTGGTCAGATAAATCTGATGCGGGAACGTGAAGCCACCGACATACGTAGAAGCCACTTTCGATTTCAGCTGCAATGGTGCTAAACCAAACAAAACACTGTAAGCCACCGCGTGTCCGCACTCATGCACAGAGATTGCGGCCACCACATCTTCGAGGTTGCTTTGTCGGATTTTGTCCACGCGACCTTCATAATGCAAAGTTATTTTCTTTTTGTTACTGAAAGTAGCTACGATTTCTTTTTTCTCGAAAGAGTAATCCAAGGCAATTTTTTTCTGACCAGTAAGCAAGGCTTCGTACAAAAACTTAGTTAAGTTGGTTTCCAAAATGTCGATGACGCTCGAAAAAACTGGGCGAACACCTTGTACAGGAAACACGCCGTTTTGATAAATCAAAGTATCTATATTTTTACTTACCACTAGCTCAATATCGAATAAACGCTTGTCTTTGATGACAATTTTGGCAATTTCTGCTTGAATCAAGGCCTCGAAATGCTTTTTTTGTAGCGAGCGATAAATCAAATGTATATTTCCGAAACGTGCCACTTGCTCTGGTTTGAATTTTCGCGCAAGCGAGTGTTTAATATCTACCAACGTTATTTTTTGCGTAAAGGCATGAAAAATATTGGCATCTACGTCCGCTTC
>JAYUJV010000440.1:0-6200 GCA_043764975.1 Saprospirales bacterium | reverse complement strand
CGTGCCGTCACGACCACTTCCTTGTTCGTAGTTTCCATTTTTGTATTGATAATAGTGTACAAAGATAGCTTATATTTTGTCAGATTTACAAGTTTGCGCTTGATAAATCGTTGTTTTTCTTATAAAAAATGTAAATGTATCATCGCCTCATTAACAATTGGCTGCACTTTGACATTAAAACACCATTTAAATAAAATAAAAAGTCTAAATATTTGTATTTTAACTAAAAATATGCAATATTGCATTAAAATTTAGTTAAAATCATCAATGCGCCTTATATTAGTATATTTTCGAGTAAAAGGCAACGTTTAGTTTGAACTAAATCAAAACTCACTTGGTACACCTAATAGTATGAATAAAAAAGCAATCTGGGTAATTATTGGGCTAATGACTGCTGCACTTATCGGGCTGGTTGTCTTGCAGGTTCACTGGATTAGCTGGTCTATCAAACTCAACGAGCAGCAATTTGATAGTAACGTACAAGCAGCACTCAGCCGCGTGAGTATTCGACTGGAGGAGAACGAAAAATCCATACAATCGTCTTTCATCAATCAAGATGGCTTGGCTGCCGATGACCCTCTTTTTTTGGAAATACAGCGCCGCGCCAACCAAAGTCCTAACATTACGTATAAAGAAATAAAGGAATATCTCGACCGTCGGGGCATCAGTCAAGACTATAATAGCATGTCGCTTGCCGAACGGATTCGGCTCGATGCACTCGATAATTATATACATCAAGAACTAAGCAAGCAAGGCATCAATATCGAGTTTAGTTACGGTGTTTTTTCGCTTCAGCTCAATACATTTGTCATCAAAGACAAGCATTATGTGGTGGATATGAGCCGCCAAACGGCTGCTACCGCAAAGGCTGCAAATTATGACCCACTGAACACAACTAAGTATCGTGTAGATTTGTTTAGTTCAGAGTATGGTTCACCAGGTGTGTTGTTGGTCAATTTTATAGATAAATCGAGTTATGTGTGGCGCACCGTTTGGGCTACGGTTGCCGCTTCGGTGTTGTTTACTGGCATTATTTTGTTTTGTTTTCTTTACACCATCAATGTTATTTTTGAGCAAAAGAAACTTTCTGAAATCAAAAATGACTTTATTAACAACATGACGCACGAGTTCAAGACGCCAATTGCGACCATTTCTTTGGCTTCTGACTCCATTACAAGTCCTGTGATTATAAACAATCCTGACAAAATAAAACGTTTTGCGGACATCATACGGCAAGAAAATAAGCGTATGAACACGCAAGTGGAAAAGGTGTTGCAAATGGCCATCATTGACCGCAATGATCAAGAGTTGAATATGACTGAAATAGATTTGCACCAAATCATCACGCAAGCTGCGAACAACTTTAGCGTGGTGGTAGAAAGCAGAGAAGGGCATTTAGAAACTGACTTGAACGCTACACAAACCAGCATAGAAGGCGATTTGACGCACGTGACCAATATTATCCACAACCTCATGGACAATGCGAATAAATATACGCACGAAAATCCACATATATCAATTGGTACTCGCAACGTAAAAGGCGGAATAGAAATTATGGTTTCCGACAATGGCATTGGCTTGAGCGCTGCCTCGAAAAAAATGATTTTTGACAAATTTTATCGCGTACACACAGGTAATTTACACGATGTGAAAGGCTTCGGATTAGGACTAAGTTACGTAAAAGCCATGATGACGGCGCACAAAGGCAGCATAGACGTAAAATCTGAACTTGGCAAAGGCAGCCAATTTATTTTGTTTTTTCCTTTCAAGCAAGCGATTTAAAATAAATATTTGTTAAGAAAAAGAAAGAAAATAACATTAATTAAAATAAAGAATTAATACTATCGTTAGTGTAGTGAGTTAAACCAAAAAAAATAGTATTGTAATAGATAAAATGCTGATTTTCAAAAACTTGTATTGATTGTGTTCATTTTTTAATTGTTATCATAACTTTGAAAAACGAAAATTTAAAAATAAATTTTAGCCATAATAAAAAACGAAAAACGTATGAGTACGCCTAATAATAATAGAATACTACTTGTAGAAGACGACCAAAATTTTGGTGATGTACTTCGCTCGTACCTCGAAATGCACGACTACCAAGTAACCCTCGCAACCGACGGTGTGGCTGGTTACGAAAGTTTTAAGAAAGCAACCTATGACCTTTGTATCTTCGATGTCATGATGCCGAAAAAAGACGGCTTTACGTTGGCCAAAGAAATTAGAGAAAAAGATACCGAAACACCCATCATTTTCTTGACTGCCAAAACCATGAAAGAAGACGTACTTCAAGGCTTCAAATTGGGTGCTGACGATTACATAAACAAGCCTTTCAACTCCGAGGAATTGCTGTATCGCATACAAGCGGTGCTGAAACGCAAAGCACCAAAAGATAATAAAGATGCAATTCGTGAATTTACGATTGGCAAATATCACTTCAATTTTCCACTCCGAATCCTTACGTTTACGGACGATCCGACGGATCAAGTGAAGCTATCGCCGAAAGAAGCACAACTATTACAGATGTTTTGCCTTAATGTGAACGATGTACTGGAACGTTCTGATGCGCTAACTAAAATCTGGCAAGAAGATAATTACTTCACAGCTCGAAGTATGGACGTATTCGTAACCAAACTCCGCAAATACCTCAAGCGCGATGAAGACATCGAAATCGTGAATATACATGGCAATGGTTTTCAATTATTGATAAAAAGCTAAAATATAGTACAGATTCGTACTGACACAATAAGGTCAAAATCAGTGATTTTGACCTTATTGTATTTATAGTATCAGAAATATTTAATTAACATAATTTTTTATAAATTATTGATAATCAAATATTTATAAAATAAAAAAAATAACAATTTTAGAATATTATTTTAATTTTCTTAATTTCTTAATGAATTATTCCAAACACTATTAGTGCGATTTATACAATGAAATTTTTTACAAAAAAAATATTTTTTTTCCTCGTCGTCATTGCCTTTTTAGGCACAGCGGCCAAGCAAGTCAATAGCGGAAAATATTTCGAGATGGCCAAAAACCTAGAAATATTTGCCAATATTTATAAAGAACTCAATAAAAATTACGTGGACGAACTCGATCCTGCCAAGACCATGCGCGTAGGCATCGAAGCCATGTTGAACTCTTTGGATCCGTACACCAATTTTTATTCTGAATCCGACATTGAAGTGGCGCGTATGATGACCGAAGGCAAATATAGCGGCATCGGCGCTGGCGTGAAAAAAATGGGCGATTATCCAGTCATCACTGACGTATATGAAAACTGTCCAGCTTACAAAGCAGGTCTTCGTGCAGGCGATATTATCGTAGCCGTAGAGGGTCAAAACGCCAAAGGCAAAGGCCCCGAAGATGTTTATGACATCATGAAAGGTACGCCTGGCACAGAAATGGAAATCACAATCCGTAGAGCTGGCTTGCCTAAAGAAACTAAAGTAAAACTCAAACGCGATGAAGTCGATGTGCCAAACGTACCGTATAGCGGTATGGTAAATGAAGACATCGGTTACGTAAACCTCACTACTTTTACGCGCGATGCAGGGCCAAACGTCGAAAAAGCCTTTAAAGAGCTGAAAGAAAAAAATCCAAACATGAAAGGCCTTGTATTAGACCTTCGTGGCAATGGCGGTGGTTTGCTCAACGAAGGCGTAAACCTCGTGAATGTGTTTGTGCCAAAAGGCGAATTGGTGGTCAGCACCAAAGGCAAAGTGGTAGAGTGGGATCGTAGCTACAAAACGACCAATAATCCTTTTGATGAAAAAATGCCAGTCGTGGTGCTCGTGGACAAAGGCACAGCTTCGGCTTCGGAGATTGTGTCGGGTAGTTTGCAAGACCTCGATAGAGCCGTAATCATGGGACAGCGCACGTATGGCAAAGGCTTGGTTCAAAATTTTCATGAAGTCGGTTACAATTCACGTATGAAATTGACGACCTCTAAATATTATATTCCGAGCGGTCGTTGCATACAAGGCGTATCTTACAAAAACGGTGTGCCAGTCAATATTCCAGATTCGTTGCGCGTGCCATTCAAGACTCGCAAAGGTCGTAAAGTACTCGATGGCGGTGGCGTTGCACCCGATGTTTACCTCGATAAAGAGATAAAATCGGCGGTCGTGAAAAGCCTAATTGATGAAAATGTGATATTTGATTATGTGACACAATATATACTCGAACACCCAACGGCACCAGCTATTACAGATTTTAAGTTTGAGGCTTTCGATGAGTTTACGAATTTCGTGACCAAAAAGAATTTTGATGCCAATACCGAAACCGATAAAGCGATTTTGCAACTACAACAAGAAGCTACACGCGAGCATTATTCGAGTATCATTGATGCCGATATAAAGGCTTTGCAAAACAAATTGGCGAACGAGAAAAAATCTGAAATTGCAAAATTCAAGACTGACTTGACGCACCTTATCGAAAAAGAAATTGCAAGCCGCTACTATTTTGAAAAAGGAAAAATACAAGTAACACTTCGTAACGATAAAGAAGTAGATGAAGCCATCAAACTCTTGCACGACAACTCGAAATACATGAGTATTTTGAAGATGTAGTAGAATGATAGGCAAAAATGCAATATAAAATAACGAAAATAACCCTTCAAGGGTAGGGTGTACAAAAGGACGTAAGGAGGCAAATCCTTCAAGATATTTGTTGAAACCCTTGAAGGGTTGATTTCGTTTTATAACCGATAATTACGTTTAATTTTATAATCAAACCAATTTTTTAAAATAATTTTGTTAAAAGTGAAAAGAAATTTATACTATTTTGTGGCTGCCATTGCAGTCTTATTTATGACTTCGTGTGCAAAACCAATGTCTAATTTTGCATACCAAAAAGATAAAAAAACAGCTGCACCAACAAAGGTGACATTTGAAAACAAATCTACGAAAGCAGATAAATATGAATGGAATTTTGGCGATGGCACAACCTCAACGGAAGTACAACCTACGCATGAATACAAAGAATCAGGCGATTTTAAAATAACATTAAAAGCATCGAAAGGAAAGAAAATGAGTGTAAAAGAAGAGAATATTAACATCGAAGCACCAAAAGAGTGTTTGGTAGAAATCGAAACCGAATTCGGAACCATGCTCGTAGAATTGAGCAACGGCACACCACAACACCGCGACAACTTCTTGAAACTCGCCGAAGAAGGTTTTTATGACGGCTTGTTGTTTCACCGCGTCATCAATGGCTTCATGATTCAGGGCGGAGATCCGACCTCGCGCGCGGCAGCCGAAGGACAAAATCTTGGTTCAGGCGATCCTGGTTATACTATTCCTGCCGAGTTCGTGGATTCGCTCGTGCATATAAAAGGCGCATTGGCAGCGGCGCGTACAAGCAATCCTGAAAAGCGTTCGTCGGGTTCGCAATATTACATCGTGCAGGGTAAACCTGTAGGAGCAAGCACACTCGACGCCATAGAAGGACAGAAAAATTTCCGTTACACGAAAGAGCAACGCGAGGCTTATACAAAAATTGGCGGCACGCCATTCCTTGATCACGATTATACAGTATTCGGACACGTTATAAAAGGATTAGATGTGATTGATAAAATCGCAGCCGTAGAAACATTGCGTGGCGACCGACCGAAGCAAAACGTAAAGATGAAAATCAAAGTCATCAAATAGGGGGAATGGGAAAAATTAAGAAAATGAAAGCAATTAAAGCAATTAAAATAATAACAATTGTTGCTCAATTACTTTCACTACTCCATAAAAAAACACCTTACAAACGTTGCGTTTGTAAGGTGTTTTTTTATGGAGTATTTATTAAAATAAATACAAAACGCTGATTATTAGGTTTTTATATTTATTTAATTATTTTAATTTTCTTAATTCTTTTAATTTACATTTTGAAAAGAACTAGTCCATACTATCGTGATCGTCGTGGTGGTTATCGTCTGCAAAATCTTCGGAGCCGCCATCGTTTACGTCATACTCATCGTTAGGATCGAGTTCTTCTTGGATCATATCCCATTCAAAATCTTCATCTTCTTCGACCTTCGGTTTTGAAGATGGTCGAGTCGGCGTTTTCTTGATGATACGGTTTATGATTTTTGGCCCTTTGGTTTCGGCTGCCTTTTTGATGTCCGCCAACGGTGAATCCTCACGCGGATCGATGTACGATATTGGCGTGACTGGCGTTGGTTTTTCCTCTTTTGCAGCTACACT
>JAYUJV010000439.1:0-2325 GCA_043764975.1 Saprospirales bacterium | reverse complement strand
CTTTGCCGATGAAGAAATGGTTCAAAGCACCAATCCAATATGGTGAAACGACCATTGACCAATTGCCGCTCGTGAAGTCTTGGCCAATGGACGGCGGCGCATTCGTGACATTGCCGCAAGTCTATACCGAAGATCCCGAAAAACCTGGAATCATGAATTCCAATATCGGAATGTATCGCATACAACTCACAGGTAATCAGTATGTTACGAATAAAGAAATCGGTTTGCATTACCAGATTCATCGTGGAATTGGTGTGCATCACGAGCAGTATAACAAGTCGGATAAACCGTTTCGAGTGAGTGTTTTTGTAGGTGGGCCGCCGAGCCATGCCTTCGCTGCCATCATGCCTTTGCCCGAAGGATTGTCCGAAACGCTGTTTGCTGGCATGCTTGGTGGACGACGTTTTCGATACAAAAACGCAGAAGGTCATACGCTTTCGGCTGATGCAGATTTTGTGATTGTTGGCACGATTCGTAAAAAAGAAAAAAAGCCAGAAGGGCCGTTTGGCGACCACTTGGGTTATTATAGTTTGCAGCATGATTTTCCAGTCATGGACGTCGAAAAAGTGTATCATCGCAAAGATGCGCTTTGGCAATTTACGGCCGTTGGTCGTCCGCCAGCTGAGGATTCAAATTTTGGCTATTTGATTCATAAAATTGTCGAAAAACTAACGCCACAGGAGTTCCCTGGTTTGGTCGAAATCCATGCGGTTGATGCGGCTGGCGTTCACCCTTTGTTGTTTGCGATTGGCAAAGAGCGTTATATGCCTTTCCGAGAACGAAAGCCAGAAGAAATTTTGACCATTGGTAATCGAATCTTAGGTTCAGGTCAGACATCGCTCGCCAAATTTTTGTTCATTGCAGCCGATGGCGACGATGATAATTTGGATACACACGATATTCGAGGCTTTTTTCAGCATTACATGTCGCGCGTGGATTGGCGCAAAGATTTACATTTTCAGACCAACACGACCATTGATACTTTGGATTATTCGGGTTCTGATTGGAATGGCGGCTCAAAAGTTGTCGTTGCGGTTTGTGGTCCAGTTTTACGAACGCCTAAAACGGAGTTACCCGAAGGTTTTTCATTGCCAGTTGGTTTCAAAAATCCAGTCTTTTTTGATAAAGGAATTTTGATGATTGAAGGTTCAAAATTTACAAATATTGAATCGTATAACGACATCGAAAAACTGACTTCGCATTTACAACAGTTTGATTTACAGCATATTCCGTTGATTGTAGTCTGCGATGATAGTGCATTTGCAGCCGAAACCATCAACAATTTTGTTTGGGTCACGTTCACCAGATCCAACCCTTCGAATGATGTACATGGTGTAAAATCTTTTACAAAATACAAGCATTGGGGTTGCGAAAGCGCCTTGGTTATTGATGCTCGAAAAAAGCCACATCACGCACCCGAACTCGTCCCAGACCCTGAAGTCTCAAAACGCGTTGATGAATTGTTTAAAAAAGACAAGGGTTTACGTGCGTTTATGGATTCGAGAAAATAAAACACTATTTTTTAGCGTTAATAAAAAAGATTTCTCAAAGAAAGCACAGATTAACACAGATAAGATAAGTATAATCGGATCTGTGTTAATCTGTGAAATCTGTGAGAAAAATTATTAATATTAAATCTGTGAGCCACTTTTTTAAAACTACATCATGAAATTCAAAATTCTTTTTTTTCTTTTGGTAATGTCGGATTTCGCATTTGCGCAAAGCGTAAATGACAAGACAAAACCTTTGCAAACTGCTGGTTATTCGATGATAGAAGACACGATTGCGGAGAACCGAATCGAAGCGGCAAGTAAGTTTAAAGACTTGTTAGTCAAAGAGTTAAAGAAAAAAAAGTCATACTCGAATCGCTTGGATAGTTTGCCGATGTTAAATATTGTCATCGCGCCAGATAGTTCATTTCGCATCATCACTTGGCAAATAAAAGCGAGCAGCTTGGATTATCGGGTATTTGGAATTTTGCAACTCAACAACAGTGCAGGTACGATTTCGATACTGAAAAACAACGAAGCCAAAATCAAAAATACAGATTTTGCGATCTTGACACCAAACACTTGGCTTGGTGCTTTGTACTATAATATGCAGCCATTTAAAGGCGACAAGGGCGACAAAGGAAAAATGTATTTGCTTTTTGGTTACAATGCACACAATGATTTCAATCATCGAAAAATATGTGATGTGCTGTATTTTGAAAATGGAACGCCGCGTTTTGGTGCGCCAGTTTTTGTAAAAGAAAATAAAGAAAATCGTTTTCGCTTGGTTTTTGAATACTCAGCTGAAACCAAAATGCGCCTCAATTACGACAAA
>JAYUJV010000438.1:0-2326 GCA_043764975.1 Saprospirales bacterium | reverse complement strand
AACGCGATTTGCAGCCGAAGTAAAAGGATTTAATCCTGAACAATTTTTAGATAAAAAAGAAGTTCGTAAAAACGACCGTTTCTCACAGTTCGCTTATGCTGTTGCAGCCGAAGCCATGAACGATAGCGGTATAGATATAGCCCAACTGAACCTCGATCGCGCTGGCGTGATTTGGGGATCGGGCATAGGTGGTTTGGCTACCTTAGAAAAAGAAGTGACAGACTATGTGCAAGGATCTGGCGTGCCACGCTACAATCCTTTTACGATTCCGAAAATGATTTCGAACATTGCTGCGGGTATGTTAGGCATCAAATATGGTTTTAGAGGCATCAATTATGCGACCGTTTCGGCGTGTGCATCTGCTTCGCACGCCTTGATCAATGCTTTTGATTATATCCGTTTGGGCAAAGCCGATTTGTTTATAACTGGTGGCTCAGAAGCCGTAGTGGCCCCGACCGCAATTGGTGGATTCACGTCTATGAAGGCCATGTCAGAACGCAATGATGACCCACAGTCAGCATCGCGTCCGTTCGATGCCGAGCGAGATGGTTTTGTGCTTGGCGAAGGTGCAGGTTGCGTCATACTCGAAGAGTACGAACACGCGGTAGCGCGTGGTGCAAAAATCTATTGTGAAGTTATCGGCAGCGGTCTTACTTGCGATGCTTACCACATGACAGCGCCGCACCCCGAAGGTTTGGGCGTAATCTCTGTCATGAATTTGGCTATTCATGAAGCAGGTTTGTCGTTGGCAGACGTAGATTATATAAATGTGCATGGCACTTCTACACCACTTGGCGATGTGGCAGAGCTAAAGGCGATTCAGCAAGTATTTGGCGAACACGCCTACAATCTTAACATTAGTTCTACGAAGTCCATGACTGGCCACTTGTTGGGTGCAGCTGGCGCAGTAGAAGCAATTGCGACGATACTGGCTATACAACATAGTTTTGTGCCGCCAACCATCAATCATCATACGGCCGATCCAGCTATTGATTCTAAGTTGAACCTTACGCTCAATAAAGCTCAAGATCGTGTCATAAATGTAGCCATGAGTAACACTTTTGGTTTTGGTGGACACAATACGTCAATTATTTTTAAAAAATAAATTTTATATTTTATAAATTCAGTGAGGTTGATAAGCAAGTTTTATAGTTATTTTATTTCTCCAGACAAAGATTTAGCACGTAAGTTGAGAGCCATTATTGGCTTTACGCCTACTCGTTTGTCGTTGTTCAAACTTGCTTTTTATCATAAATCAGCAACGACTTCTGAGACGAGTAAATCTGGTGTGTTACGCAACAACGAACGCTTAGAATACCTCGGCGATGCGGTACTTGGTACAATTGTGGCAGAATACTTATTCAAAAAATACCCATCGAACGATGAAGGTTTTTTGACAAAGATGCGCTCGAAGATTGTGAAGCGCGAGTCGCTCAATAAAATTGCGGAAGATATGGGCCTGGATGTAATCTTGGCCGAATACAACCAAACACGACTTAGTCAAGCGATGCTCGGCAATGCACTCGAAGCACTCGTGGGCGCTATTTACCTCGAAACAGGTTATATAGAAACGCGAAGATTCATTGTGTCTAAAATTTTACGAAAATACCTCGATATACACGAACTCGAAACGTATGACGACAATTACAAGAGCCAACTTTTGGAGTGGAGTCAGAAAAACGGAAAAGTGGTTTCGTATAAAGTCATAGCGAAATATAAATTTGAAAAACGTGATCGGTTCAAGATTGCGGTCTATCTAGGTGAAGATAAAATTGCGACTGCTGACGATTTTAACAAAAAATCTGCTGAACAAATTGCCTCGGAGCGTGCCATCAAAATATTAGGCATAAAAGTGAATGGCGAAGCTGCCGAAGAAGAATAAATTTAAATGTAATAATATGGCGAAAGCCACAAAAAAGCTACACAAGTCGATTGTGTAGCTTTTTTCGTTTATGACAATATGTGTAAAAATATTTTAATGTTTCGATAATTGACATACTAAATTGAAAAGGCATATCGTTTTATGGATAAATACATTGAATGTTTTGAAAATATTTTTTCAAAAATGAGTTTTTTTTAGAAATATTTATGAAAATAAAAAAATATTTTTTTTATTTTAAATTTTTATTTTAATAAATTATAAATATCTGATTATCAATTGTTTATAAAATATAAAATTATATAAAAGGATTAAAAATACTCAAAAAAGCGTCTTTTAAGAATGGATTTGTAACTATCCAGCATAAAAAAACTGGAAAAAGTATGTAAAAAAGGTTTATATTTACATTTATAAATGACAAAGAGCAAAAAAATACAAGAATTAGAA
>JAYUJV010000437.1:0-6217 GCA_043764975.1 Saprospirales bacterium | reverse complement strand
CGCCAGTTTCGGTGATTTGTCCTTTTTCGAGTACATATATGCGGTCGGCGTGCATGATCGTGGACAAGCGGTGCGCAATCATGACCGTGATGTGGTTTTGCTGACTCGCAATGTCGCGAACGGTTTGCGTGATTTCTTCCTCCGTGATGCTATCGAGGGCAGATGTGGCTTCATCGAACACAATCAAACGAGGGTTGCGGAGTAAGGCGCGCGCAATGGAAAGGCGTTGTTTTTCGCCGCCCGAAACCTTCATACCACCTTCGCCAATGACAGAATTGATGTCGTTTTCGCTGCGTTCGAGTAGGTTTTGACAAGATGCTTTTTGTAGCACTTCGTTGATTTCGGCATCGCTAGCATTTGGATTTACGAAAAGTAAATTTTCTTTTATCGTACCCGAAAACAGTTGCGTATCTTGCGTCACGAAGCCAATTTGGTGGCGCAACGTATCGACATCAATCGCGTGGCTGTCTATACCATTGTATAATATGTGTCCGTCCGAAGCGGCGTATAGACCCACGAGGAGCTTAACCAAGGTCGTTTTACCTGAGCCAGATGGACCGACAAAAGCGATGGTTTCGCCTTTTTTTGCTTCAAAACTGATATTTTCGAGCGCTTTTGTTCTTGCAGTACGGTGTTGGAAACTAATATTTTGAAATGCTAATGAAGCTACATCACCCAAAATCGTAGGATTGTCGGGTTTTATTTCTTGCGGCGTACTCAGTATTTTTTCAAAATTAGCCAATGAAGCCTCAGCTTCGCGATAGCTCAAAATGACGTTTCCGACCTCTTGCAATGGATTGAAAAGGAAAAAACTATAAAACTGAAGCGTCATCAATTGACCAATCGAAACCGTATCTTTAAAAATAAGATACAACAAAATGAATAGGATTGATTGGCGCAAAAAATTGACCAACGTGCCTTGCATAAACGCCAAACTACGGATAGTACGCACTTTACGCAACTCAAGTCCAAGTATCTTTTGAGTTGTACCGTTTAGGCGCAAAATCTCTTGTTCGGCGAGTCCAAGACTCTTGATGAGCTCTATGTTTCGCAAACTTTCGGTGGTAGAACCAGCCAAAAGATTGGTTTCTTTCACGATTTTGCGCTGCACTTCTTTGATGCGTTTTGAGAGTATATTGATGACATACGTCAAAATAAATGCCGCAATAAAGTACAAAATAACCAATCCGGAATACACTTGTGCCGCATAAACGATTACGAATATGATGCCGACAATCGACGAAAACAAGACATTGATGAAGTAAGAAATAAACTTTTCGGTATCGATGCGCACTTTCTGAAGCACATTGAGCGTCTCGCCGCTGCGCTGGTCTTCAAATTCTTGATACGGCAATTGTAGCGAGTGACGCAAACCAGTCGTATATACTTTTGCACCAAATTTCTGAATCACGACATTGGTCACATAGTCTTGAAATGCCTTTGCGACACGGCTAACCATAGCGACACTGATACTACAAAATACCAAAAATCCGACACCTTTTACGAAGGCTTCTTCGGTATAGTTTTTCGGTTGTTTGGCAAATGTATCTATTATTCTGCCGAATATGTATGGATCGAGTAGCGAAAAAATTTGATTGACGGCCGCCAAGAAAAAGGCTAAAAAGATGAGTGATTTGTATTCCCGAAGGTATGCGATGAGTATTTTCATGCTGTGTGTTATGTGAAAAAAGAACAAAGATACGTCCGAAATACGGATTTAGATTTTTTTTTAAAGGCATTTAATTGTAAAATCAATGGTTCGAGGACAAAAAAAGTGTATAATTGGTTAAAAATTATTGATATTAAATAAAAAAAAATATGTTTTTAGTTAAATTAACTAAAAAACAGCCTTTTTATGCCTGCATCTTTGCAGTAAGAAAAACAAAAAGCTATTTTTATTTCACAACGCCTTATTCGTCTTCGATAGAAGATTTCGAGGTTCAAAATTTTTAAGACATGAAAAAGTTAATGATGATCATAGCCATGATTTTACCTTTATTTGCAATTGCGCAAAAGCAAAAAAACAACGCCTTATTTGGTACAGTTGGTGGTAACAACGGAAATTTTGGAATCGCTTATGAGCGCAAAATATTAGTGAACAAAGACATTAAAGCCTTCGGATCAATCGGTACACGTAGCGAAAAATTTAGTGAATATCAAGATTTTACACAATCATCTTTTAGCTCATTGACATTGTTTAGCTTGGCTGCTATCATAATCGACCCGAAATTAGGTACACGTTTAGTGTTGGAAGATGCGGCCAATGCCTCGTCTGATATAAGAAGCATCACGACCAACAACAATGTTCGCTCTTTGATGCTCGGTGCTGGTTTCGGCTTCAACATTTTTGAAATCGGCGCCACGTTGAGAACTGATTTTGTGGATCAAAACACAATAATTGCTTATAAAGGGGAATTAAATCCTCAAACTGGATTCAACGAAGGATTTAGTACCGTGCATAATAATAAATTTAGGAAATCTTATGTTTTGCCTTCATTTGGCATCCGATATGATGTCAAAAATACGGTTTTGTTACGCACAGGTATTTCCATGAACGCTGAAAATACAAGCGCCATCAAAAAATCAATTTTGCCTTACGCAAGTGTTGGGTTTGTGTTTTAAAAAAATATTTTTGTTTCATCATACGCGCGTAGGGACAGGTCGCGACCTGTCCCTACATCACGACGGCAATCGCGATTTGCAAATAAATAAAAAATACACCATGAAAAAAATACTACTTATATTATTCATAAGCTGCTCTATCACAAATAGTTATGCGATTGTGGCAACGAAGTTAGCTGGCGATTGTGTCGAGATTTTGCTAAAAAATGGAGAGAAAATACAAGTAAATAGTGTGAGATTTACAGAAATAGACATTAAATATAAGCGATGTGGAAAGGCGGCAGACGATCCTGATTTTAGTATCTCAAAATTAGAAGTAGAATCGGTAAAAACAGCCGATGGAAAAGTGTTATTTCAGACAAACGAAGACATAAAAAAGAATCTAATCGACCTGAAAAGGATCTATAATAAAGCGGCAATGGTTTCGCTAGCAATGGGTCTGATTAGCTTATTGATAGCCAGCTTAGCTTTATTCAAAGTATTACCTAGTTTGGGGTTATTAGACGAAATTGTTTTTTTAATACCAATTGCGAGTATAGTTTTAGGGATATTTGCCCTAAAACAATTTAGACGCCGACCAAATGAATACAAAGGCAAATGGATGGCAATATTGGGAACGACATTTGGCATAATCGTTTGCCTATTAGCACTTGCTTTTTCACTCATATTGTTATTATATTTATTTGGGTTTTAAGGGAACGTAATTTTGAAAAATTAACACCATGAAAAAAATACTACTTATATTATTCATAATCTGCTCTATCACAAATAGTTACGCGATTGTTTCAACAAGACAAGTTGGCGATTGTGTAGAGATTTTGCTAAAAAATGGCATTAAAATTCAAGCACAAATCATGCAAAATTCGGCGACAGGTATCGGTTACAGAATTTGTGATTCGCAAGATACGTCGGTTAGAAAGTTAGAAAAAAAGGATATTGCGACCGTCGAAACCGCCGATGGAGATATTATATATCAAGATGAGCATACTATTTTGAATAAAAAAAATGCGAAAAAGATTGAACCAACCGAGACAAAAGAGAATAAAAAATACAACGCATTGTCGGTAGCATCTCTTGTATTATCATTGCTGAGTCTTGTCTTGTTGGGATTTAAGCAGTTTGTTCCTTCTATCATTAGTGCTTTATTCGCAACCATTCTGGGAGGCATATCACTTGCAAAAGTAAAAAAGGAAACTGGCAAAATTAATTTTCAATCAATGTCAAAAACTGGTATCGGTATTTCAGTATCTATTCTTATCATTATGCTCATCGCAGTGATTATCATTCTGATATTGTTTTTTATATATGTTGCTTTTATTGCGGCACTTATTGCAGCTATTTTCTAAATTAAAAATCTGTACAACATGAAAAAAATACTATTCATTATATTTATAATTTTCTCAATAACAGATAGTTATGCAATTGTGCGAACGAAAAAAGTCAGCGCTTGTGTCGATATTTTGTTAAAAAACGGAGAAAAATTTCAAGCCGAAATCGTGAGTAATCAGAAAGAAAAATTTTCATACAAAAAATGTAACGTAGTGGATGCCGCCGAAATTATGATTTCAAAAAAAGAAGTTTCGAGTATAAAAACAGCGAGTGGCGAAATTATATATCAAGATGCTGAAAATGGCATCAAGAGAAATATTTTTGAAGAAAATTCAAGAGAAAAAGAATGGAATAAAATGGCGATTGCATCTGTCGCTTCATTGGTAGTCGCTTGTACAGGTTATCTTGCCATTATAGGCATACCTTTGGCTATTATTTTTGGAGCGATTGCCCTCAAACAAATTGATTACAATCCCGAAAAATATAAAGGTAAATGGGTTGCTCAGATGGGCATTGTGCTGGGTGTCATAGCTATTCTTGCTGCACTTTTGATTATCATTGCATTCTTGAATAGCCCTTTATGGGTTTTTTAAAAACGTTTGAACTACACAAATCGTACGTAGGGACAGGTCGCGACCTGTCCCTACGTACGGAATACGTACAATTACCGTTGCACAAAACATTTGAACTGGTTACTAATCAAATCCAAATCGTATAAATCATAATCTTCAAAACCATTACCCCAAGCAACGCGCATGAGGTCTATTTCGCCAGTGCGCAATTTTTTTTCCGCATCAGAACCAAGCGGACACACAGCTGTATAAACGGTTTTGTTGTGACCAGAATCTGGCAAACCACGGTCAGTACGATTGGTTTGCAAGATAACCATATCGCCATTCATCATACGGATTGTGATGGGTGTACCTTTTTCGAGCACACCAAAACTATTGGCAGTATTGTCAGAGGCAATCGTGAATGTGAGGTTGAGGTAAAAATAATTGTTGTCTTGCAGCGAAAGATTGGCTTCGCCACTGATATAATCTACGTCTGTAAAATAATTTTTGAACGCATCGTCGGTTTGGGCAAAAAGCGGTGCTTTTTTCAATTCTTTTCTAGTTTTTTTCGTAAAATCATCGATACCATCAAACACTACATTACAAACTGGTGCAGTTGTGATTACCTTTTTTTCAATCTCTTTTTTTACTTTCGTAACCATTTCGTTGTTTTCAGGCTTCACATTTTTAGTATTAACAACTGCTTTTTCAGTCTGAGCTGGCACATCTATCGCCACGTCTGTAGAAGGCATTGGAGGTTTATCTTCCGTTTTAGTCGTTTTTCGGCGACCTAAATTTACGGCCAAATTCGGTTCTTTTTCTTCTACGATTTTAGAAGTCGTTTTTTGACTTTGCCCTGCTTTATAAACGGCTACTTCGTTCGTTTTTTCGGACTTCAAAGCCGCGAGTTCAGGTTTCAATTTATCCAAACGATCTTTAGCGCGCTTGGCTTCAAAATTAGCTTCTTTTTGTTCTTTTATCCAATCTTTCTCTTGTGCTTTGGCGCTATAAAGCAACTTCTCGCAAGCGTTTACTTTGCCAGCAGTCACCAATTTTAAATCAAAATCGTGTTGCAACGAAGCCAATTCGGATTCTACTTTTTTTCTATTTTCGACAGCACTTGCAACCGTATTGTCCAGAGTTTCGGCTTTTTCGACGATATTTTTTAACTCTTCTTGCTCTTTTTCAAGTTTCTGTATTTTTTTATTGAGTTTATCAATATCACTCACCGTCGTTGCGCCTTTCTTGAGTTTGGCGTGTTCTGGATTGTTTTTATCAAAACTTTCGTAAGAGCCATCGGGCATGACCACGATGAGTTCGCCACTATCGGTTTTTTGTAGCTCTTGAGCTGAAACTACCGACATTGTAAACGGAAAACAAAATATAAGTAAAACGTGTTTGAACGTCATTTTCTTAATTGATTTTTTTAATATAAAACACAAATGTACAACATAAATATGTTTTTACAAAAATGTCACAAATTCATATTTTTTTAAACGAAATTAAACGTATTTTATTTTTTTAATAAAAATCATTTGGCGACAATTATAACAGAAATTGAAAAATTATCATAATTTTACATTTTAATAAAATTACCTCAATAAAATAAAAACACACACCATTTTTACCAAATATTAATATGAAAAAGCCACTACTTATCTTGGCATTGTTGTACATGACAATGTTTCAAACTGCTTTTGCTCAAAAAGTAC
>JAYUJV010000436.1:0-2333 GCA_043764975.1 Saprospirales bacterium | reverse complement strand
TATTGCACGCCTTCCAAGAAGTCGTGAACAAATACCACATTGGGCTCGACCTCATCGACGCATTTTTGGATAGTATGGAAATGGATTTGTACAAAAACCGTTATAACGATAGCTTGTACAAGACCTATATATATGGTAGTGCCGAAGTAGTCGGTCTTATGTGCCTACGCGTGTTCGTAGCTGGCAACGATGCCGAATACGAACGCCTCAAAGAAGATGCTTGTGCCTTGGGTTCAGCATTTCAGAAAATAAACTTTTTGCGCGACATGAAAAGTGATTTTGACGAGCGCGGTCGCGTCTATTTCCCTGGTATCGACTTTACACATTTCGACAACGATCAGAAGAAAGCCATCGAAGCCGACATACAAGCAGACTTTGATGCAGGTCTGCGCGGCATACGCAATTTGCCAGACAGCGCCCGTTTTGGTGTCTATCTCGCTTATGTATATTACATCAATCTTTTTGAAAAAATAAAAAAATCAAACGCCAAACGCGTAAAAGAAGAACGCATACGCGTAAAAGACAGCAAAAAAGTATATCTATTATTCAGCACAGCTTTACGGAGTAGTTTGAATTTATTATAAAATAACCAATTAGTTTTACTTTGGCACGCTGTTTTTTATAAAAGGTAAAAAATATTTCAAAATTCTTGCGTAAAACATTGAAACTTTAGTTTCAATAATTAGTGAAATTTAATATTTTTATCTACGATTCGTGTTAATTCGTTAATTCGAGTGAAAATTCGTGTTAAAAATTCTCTACATTTGAAACGAAGTTTTAGATTGTAGTTTAGCAATAAACTTATTACACGTAAAATTCAGAAATTTAGTCTTTATAAACAACCATTCAATATGCAATCAGACAATAGCCAAACCCATTACGACTATATCATCACAGGTATGGGTTGTGCAGGACTTAGCCTTATTTGCCATTTGATTGAGTTTGATTTAATCAAGAATAAAAAAATACTATTAATAGACAAAGCGCCCAAGACGAAAAATGACCGCACTTGGTGTTCATGGCAAAAAGAAAATACACTCTTCGAGAGCATCGTAAAGCATCGGTGGCAAAAAGTGCATTTTCATAGCGACACATTCAGTAAACTCTTGGATCTATCGCCATATACATACAAAATGATCGAAGGCATCGATTTTTATAACTTTGCCTACCAGAAAATTGCAAACCACGAAAACATACATATAGTATATAGTGACGTATCGAGCATCGAAAGCCACGAACAAGGCGCAACTGTTCACACGCCCACACATATATATACAGCTCCTTGGATTTTCAATAGCATTATATTCAGACAACCAGACTATACGTTCAAGCATAACTACTTACAGCACTTCAAAGGTTGGGTTATCCGCACACACGAGGATACATTCAATCCCGAAGAAGCAACCCTAATGGATTTCAGAGTGCCGCAAGTCGATAACGATTTCACATTTGTATATGTCATGCCAACCGATAAACGAACGGCTATGGTAGAATATACCTTGTTCTCGAAAACGATGTTAGCAGAAGTCGACTACGAAGAAGCGCTCAAATCATATATACACACATATATAGGTGTCGAAAAATACGACATCTTACACCACGAGTTTGATGTAATACCTATGACAGATGCTAAATTTCCTGATTATGGGAAACACATCATCAATATCGGGACTGCAGGTGGAGCCATTAAGCCATCAACAGGCTATGGATTCATGATGATACAAAGACAATGTACTCAAATAGTAAAACAACTAACACAATCAAAAGCACCATATTTTAAAAATCAAGCATCACATTGGCGCTACAAAATGTACGACAGTATCTTATTTAATGTAATAGAACAAAAAAAAATACTTGGCAGACAAATATTTACAGACATATTTCAGTACAACCCAACAGATAGCGTATTAAGATTTTTAGACAATGAAGCCTCAATTGCAGAAGAATTAAAGCTACAATCTACAGTTTCCATAAAACACTTTGTACTAGGAGCAATCACGGAAGCAAATAAAAGGCTAAAAAATAGCTTCAGAACGCTAAAAAACTAAGCATTTTAAAATTCTTTATTTTTTTATTAATAATTTTTAAAAAAGGTTTGGAATATTAAAATACAGCGCATATCTTTGCAATCCGATTTTGATATATCGCTTCAATGGAAGTTAAGTAAAAAATCAGATGACAAATAAATGACAAAATAATTTTTAAATTTATTTGCATAATAATAATAAAGGTATTACCTTTGCACTCGCTTTCAAAAAGCAGTAACGGTATAAGATGTTTATTCAGAATAAAGCATAAGTTTTATTTAAAATAAATAATAAATATTTTGTAAA
>JAYUJV010000435.1:0-2334 GCA_043764975.1 Saprospirales bacterium | reverse complement strand
TCAACCGAGAAGACGCACATGATCTGACGATTGAAGCCTTCGGAAAAGCCTTCAATAAATTGCCGAATTACGTACCTCGCTACGCTTTTTCGACTTGGTTATTCAAAATAGCCATCAATAACTGTATTGACCACATTCGCCGCAAGAAAGTAAAACTACTCTCTATCGATGGCCAAATGGAATCCGATAATGCGAGTGCATTTTCGGCCATCTTGAAAGCCAATGTGTTGGATCCGGAAGAAAAATTCATCAAAGACCAACGTGCGCATTTGTTGCGAACGGTGTTGAACAAACTCAACCCAAAGTATCGCCACATGATCGAGTTGCGTTTTTATGAAGAACTGAGCTACGAAGAAATCGCGCAAGAACTCAACATACCACTCGGCACCGTAAAAGCACAACTTTTCAGGGCCAAAGAACTCCTCCACGATTTCTTACAATCTGCCGATGCCCAATCCTATTTGGAATATTATGTGAAGAAGAAGAATTGACTTTTGGGGAATCGAGAGTCGAAAATCGAAAATCGAGAGTTGCTTTGCGTGATGGAAATCGTGAGTCGTGAGAGAAATTGCTGTTCGCAATTTTGGTCGTGAGTCGTGAGTGCTAATTGAGCGTAATCGAAAGTCGAAAATCGTGAATCGAAAGTTGCTAATTGAGAGCTGAAAATTTAGAAACGAATATTAAATATTTCATAAAATTTTGATAATCAGATACTTAGTAACGTGTAAATAATAAGTTAGTAAAGTTGAGTTTAGTATTTTATGTGCTTAAAAAAGTATTGTTTTCTAACACATGAGGCACATAATAAAGGTCACATGAGGTCACAAATGCTTATGTGTTCTTATGTGAAAACACCTTATGTGTCTTATGTGTTAAATTATTCTAACACATAAGACACTTTAACGTGTTAAGGTTTACAGTGATTTCTCTATGAACTTTACCAAGTTATTATTTATACGTCCGTATAGTTAAATTCAATTTTGCTTTGCAACACTATTTCGTCTAATATGTTTTTCAAATAACCTTGTTTTATAGCATCATTAAATGGTAGATTGAGCATCGGAATATTTATAATTTCTTCAATACAAGCCATATATTTATATACGATTGCTTTGATTGAATAAGTTTTATTGGCATTATCTTGGATTTTCTTTTTCAAAGATTCTACGTCTTCGTCAGATTTGATAACAAAAATTATCAGATATTTTCTTAATTTCTTTAATTGCTATTTCACCGCCATCCCAATACGCACACCGTCTTCATACTTAACTATATATGCGCCAGAAAATTCCTTGGCGGAGCTTCGTACTTTCGTCAATTGTTGTTTGGCATCTTCGTATTGATAAAAATCACTCAACAACACGCGCGTAATTCGTTTCGAAACGATGGTTTCGGTATCCAAACGACCAAAGTTTTTGACCACTTGGTATTTCGGTTGAGCAAAGTCAATATTCGTACCTGCCAATAATTGTATTTTATACACCACACCTTTCACGAGTGGTGCAGAAGTACTGAGTTCTTCGCTCGCAGCATCTTTTCCGAACATAGATCTGCTTACGTTTCCACTGGTTGTTGGTTCAGTTTTCGGAACATTTGTGTTCAGAGGCGATTCAGTTTTTATCTCCGTTTTTATTTCTGACTTTATTTCTGACTTTATTTCTGGCTTTATTTCTGGCTTTATTTCAGTTTTAATCGGTGCAGTCGTGGTCGGCTTTGGAGTTGTTATGGTTGTCGTTGTTTGAGGTTTGGGGGAATTGATGACCGTAGTATTTGGCTTTGGAACTGGTGTAGTTCCAGTCGTTGTTTTTGGCGCAATAATCGGCGCATCTTCTACATAAGTTGTTGATGTAGAGATTTTTGCATTTTTATCTGTTTCGAGATAAAAGTTTTTTTCGAGTGCATTCAGGCTGTCTTTTCGATTGGTATCGAACTCAAAATTGTCGCTGCGATAGCCTTCACGCTCTACTTCGAGGCGTAAGTTTTTATCAGGCAACAATACAAATCCGAATGTGCCATCGGCAAATATTTTGCTTGTCAATACGCGTTTTTGACCGTTCGCCACGATTTCGTACAACGTCAAACGAGCATTGGTGAGTGCTGCATTTTTTTTATCGAATACTGCACCATTGATCGACAAGGTTTTGGCTGGATACGAAAATTCAAATATATCTTCATCAGTGGTTGTTATTTTTTCTTTTCCGAACATCCGATTGGAAACAAAAAAACCGCCAGTTTTTGATTTATTGACTACATAATAATAATCGTCGGCATTGCTATTGGTTGGCAAACCTGCATTTTCGGCTTTCGCCCAATATTTGTCGCTGCCTTTACTCT